>JASLVU010000120.1 GCA_030741225.1 Candidatus Poseidoniaceae archaeon
AGATTTCACCTCTACGTTGACAACTGAAGCATCGCTTGCTACAACCGATGATTCGTTAAGGAACAACAGAGATTCCCAATCCCAAACCAGATCGTTACCGATATCAAGCATTGGACGATCTGGATATCCTTCTTCGTACTCGAGGGTGATGGAATCAATTAACGGAGATACCGAATTATCCGTCGTCGTCATCGTCACAGCGTAACGGATAGTGTCTCCAGATTCAGTAGATGGGAAACTCACTTCTTGATTGTTTAAGGCAGGTAACCATGACGAACCATTATCGTTGGAGACTTGAACTTGAACAGTACTGCTTGCGGGGATATCAGCGACCCAACTTGGCCGTACTTTTCCGACTTTGGTGCCCGTTGTGAAGGGAGATGAAGTCCAACTTCCTGAAGTCGTATACTCGGTTGCATATTCAACATCGACCCACCAAGAAACTGCAGTAGAACCAATCAGTTGGGCTTTCCAAACCAATTCAGTACCGGGATAATCAAAGTGTATTGTCGAATTTGAAGTGACTGGTTCCCAGTGTGTACCGTTGTCTGCAGAAATCCAATAATCAACTCGATCGCCGATTGAGGCAGCTGACCAATAGGTCTCCATATTTGCAGAGAGGACAGGTTCGCCTGTCTTTGTTACCGGTCCGTACCACGTGGTTGTGCCTGGTGCCGGAGTCGTCTTGTACTGCCAACCAGTTCCGTATTCACGATAGTACAGCGTAGATGACGACCAGGTGGAATAGCCACAATCGACTGTAACGAATCGCGAGCCATCGAATTGAAGACCATATCCGAGAGCAGAAAGCAAACGTGTACCAGTTTGAGGCACAAGGGAGGTTGATGAGCCAGAGATTGTCCATGCTTCTAACTGGTCTTTGTCTTGGCTGGCGGACGAACCCTTTTGACAGCGCATGAAGAATGTCGAGCCGTTGACTTCCAAACCACGAACTTGCTGACCGGTTTTACCGCATTCCCAAGAACTTCCCGATGAAGAGGAATACGAATACATATTTTGGTTACGAGTGTATTGTCCGTCAGGCTGATCTCCAAATGAATAAGATACTAAGCGACGTTGCGAATTATGAACAATCCAAACTTCATCTGTGACTCTGTCATAGGCAATGCCAGTATACTCTGAATATTGAGGTGAAACATCATACGAATCAATGCAAGTCCAGACATCATCTCGGGAAATATCCATTTCGAGGACTCTGTGATACTGCGTTGGTGCAGAGGTCGAATAGTGGTAACGGTATCCAGACAAAATTGCAAACATTCGCTCATCATCTGTTACTGTCCAATCACGGAAACCATAACTCGCGTAATACGAACTTGGATGGAGATTTGGCAAGGTGCATTGGGCCTGATCAAGAGTAATCACCGATTCCTTCGTTGCGTTGTTTGGATACAGTCGGTGGACAATGTTTTGAAAGTTTGACGTACTCCAAGTCGACATAAAAAGCCAATCATGATGCTTAAGAATTGCACCTTGACTTTGCTTTGTGAGACCGGTTGAGGTTTTGAGAACCTGCTGAGAAAAGCGACTTTCAGTAGAATTGGAAGTGTGAGGTTGGCGGATGGAATACGAGCCGTTGTCAAGCCATGCATCAGATGCTGGATTCATAGATTCATCATAGCCGTGGGGGAAGAAACTGGTCGAGTGATTTGAAAGTCCGAGACTCAATTCTCCACTGCGTGAATCCGAAGATGAAACTGTTCCTTCAATCCAATCATCGCGAACATCGGTATCTGTTTGACTCCAGCCGGTCGCAGAAGCCCCAGAAAGAGTCATCGAAACGTCAGTAACGAGAGCACCTTTTGGCAACGATATCTCGGCCCCTGTATCAGGGTTGGCACCTTGATAAAGAGCAACATGTTCTGTAGAACCATCATTGAATTCATAGATGTGTCTCGAAATACCCGAAGCATCAGCTGAGCCAACAAAAACCTCAGCCATGGGACTCATAGGAGACAATACCATGATGAGAAACAAGACAAACATTACGCCGCGGCCGCTCGATAAGTTGTTTTGCATAACTGCTCCCCCTATTCACCCTCACACGCTACGGCCTTTGAAATCTACGCCTACGAGTTTGAATCCATTCAGTCAATTTGGCGTGAATCGTAGCGTATTGGGGAAGAATCTCCACGTACCCCGTCTTCTTCATCATCGTGCACTTCAAACCAATCAACCATCCAATCACCATCTGTGTCCCAATTTGTTGGGTCCGTACCTTCAGCAATGTGATCGTCATCAAAGTCCAGTAAGTACCATCCATACTCGTGTTCGCCTACTGCACGTACCGGTGCAGTATTTGGAGAACCAACATAGTAAATATCCCATTGATCGGTACGATTTCCGGCAAGCCGAATTTCATCATCACTCGCATCAAGAGAGAGGAAATTGGTATCTTTATCGTCGACGATATATGCAAATCGGAAATCGTTTCCTGATGACTTGTCCATTTTCAAATAATTCTCATTGCTCGCTCCATCCTCATCAAGCTTCAACAGTGCCGCACGTAATTGCCACCATTCAAGAACGATTTCGCCGTCGTAAATGAGGCCGCTTAATCTCACTGCATTTGGTGAAGACAAATCAGAAGTTGTGATTGCGTAGAACTCTTGGAAATTCGTGTAGGGTTCGTAGACGCAACCTGCACCGGTACAATCCCAATTACCGTCTTGGTCTGGGTCAAAATTTGCGTCAAGAGGATCTGCAGGATTTAGAGTGAACCAAGTTGAAGATAATTCAGGCCTCGAAAGAATTCCACCTGCGCCTTGCTGCGAAAGCGGAAGACATGAATTGGTGTTGGTAGTACATTCGCCTCCAGTTGCAGCATCAATCCAGATGACCTTAATCTTCAAGAATGAACTGAAATTATCGTTCGACTCATTCCATGCTTTCGCATATTCATACCAATCAGGCAACATATCTCCGTCCGAATCGTTGTCACTCGGATTGATTCCATACTTGAACACTTCTCGACCATCAGTGAGGTTGAAGTCTTGTTCATGAAGAACAACAACACCGTTTACGGCAACAGTCCTGAATGAGACACTATCTGCATCTGAATCGTTGAGGTCCGGTCGTGTTTCATTATCCCATTCCATCCAGTTGGTGAAAGGCAAATCACCTATTCCAGACTGTACAATGTTTCCATCCGGCGTGAATACACGGTCTGACCATGTACCCTGCGAAGCCGGTTTGTCAAATACAGTGCGATCATACCAGCCATCATGGTCACCGTCATAGTTGATGTCCCATGGATTCAATGGGTTTGATGCCCAATGGTTAATTGTTGTCGGATCATCCATGCCATACAGAGCATAGCAGTACTCCCAGCCATCAGGTATTCCATCCGAGTCTGAATCGGAATTTGTTGGATCTGCAACGCCAAGAAGGGTTCTGTTGAAATTTTCTGAGTCAAATGAATTGATCATGTCCATACGATCAGAACTGGCTTGATCTTTTGATGCAAAATCATTGTACAAGGCTTGCTGAGCTTGGAAGAAGGACAAACTTTGTTCTTCCATGTAGGCTTGAATTGCATCCTCACCAAAATCAATTATTCCGGAAGAAACCGGTACTGAGAAACGTTCAAGATATTTTCCATAAGTTCTCGATTCCCATTCACGTAAATTCGAAAAACGATCATCTATCGAAATATTTCCGTCTCCATCGCAGTCAAAACTGTCTCCGTCTGTATCCAAATTTACATCGCTATCAATGAGTGGGTTCATACTCCATCTGTTCTCCTCCAAATCCCATACAGTGAACCAATATTCAAATCCATCATACATGCCGTCATCATCAGTGTCAGGATTGGTTGGGTCGGACATTCCAAGTAGGGTTGACAGAATCGAATTGGGTGGAACTCCTGCTTGCCAATCGTTGAAATCAGCAAGAAGACGCTTACCTCGTGATTCCTTCGTTAGGAGAATATTAAACACCCGTTGAGCCTTTTCAGTCGGCTGTTGAATGTCTCCATCGAGGTGCAGTAGCGGGGCATCAGATGGATGATCGACGCCATTGTCTGGTTTTTCAACTGCGAGTTGAAACTCTTGGCTATCGGTTAATCCATCTCCATCACCGTCGAATAGTCCGTCACCTGCAACCAATGGATTAAGGGTCCATCGACCAGCAGTAAGGTTCCAAGAAGTGAACAACTGTTCGATGCCGTCAATCATTCCGTCGCCATCGGTGTCCACATTGTTCGGGTCACAAGTCCATCCAGTGGCATTGATTTGCTCTGGAGTGATGAACGAGCCAAACGAATATTCAAATGTATTTCCTGGCCATTTTTGAAGAGCAAATGCAGACCCTACGGTTGTAACAAACCACTGCGGAGATGAGCGATTCTCATCGGTCTCACTGTAAAGAGGGTCTATCGAGTTGTATTCCTCCCAATTCGCCATACCATCATCATCAGCATCCTCCCATCTATCTGAAGAATCCATGGGGTTCAGGGTCCAGTCGTCGCCAAGTACATTCCACCGAGCAAACCAAATTTCCCATCCATCAGGCATACCATCTGAATCAGAATCTGGATTGAGTGGGTCTGCCGACCCAACACTGTAGACGTTTTGAATAGCTGTAATGGACCCAGAGGCGCGTTGACCAAAAGTGGCCTCAGGAGTGCCTGTCAATGAAATATTTTGAAACAAATTCGTGGAAAATCCATTCGGAATTGGCACTCCATCAAGCGTTTGGTTACCGGAAAACAAATCAGTTCGAATATGGTATTCCAGATAGTTAACAAACGCCTCTGATTCATCCAAAACTCCATCACGATTGATGTCGTATCCATCACCATCAGGATTACCAAAAGCATCGGAGGCATTGAGTGGATTAACACCTTGCTTTGAAGGCTCCCAACTGCATGCACCACCGGTTTCCCAACCATCAGGTAATGTGTCACCGTCAGAGTCGATGTTATTTGGATCTGCAGAGAACCATTCCAAACTTGCATTTATTGATTCACCGTGTGATTCAAACAAGAGTCCGTCAATTGCTGCATCTCGGACCAATGACCATTGATACTCGCAAAGGTTGACCAGCCCATCGCCATCAGCGTCCCAATTCGCGTCATCTGCACGGTTGGGGTCCAATGTCCAGTTGTTACCACCAGTAAAACTCGAACCAATCCATCGACGATGTTCGATTTCCCATCCATCAGGCATTCCATCCCCATCACTGTCGAAGTTCGTCGGATCAGTCGCCCTGTCATTACTGGAAAGTGCCAGGTATGTCGCATTCGCTGATTGCCCAGCCGCATCATTACAGATGTATTGCATTTGAACCGAATAGTGACACCATAGGTTCGATTCTTCGAAAAAGAAACCAAAATATTCACTACCATCACCGATGCCATCACCATCAGTATCGCCAACTTTCGGATTCGTTGAATTGTAGCCGTTCAATGTTTGACTTACAAACCGATATTCATCGAGATTTGTCCATAGTCTTTCGAGGAAGCCATCATCTGCTTGGTCTAAGTCTAGACCATCACCGTCCATGTCAAACAATGCGTCCCATGGGTCGGTTGGATCTAAGCCATTCGCGACTTCCCAACCATCTGGCATTCCATCGTTATCTGAATCAGCGTTCAAAGG
>JASLVU010000121.1 GCA_030741225.1 Candidatus Poseidoniaceae archaeon
AACCATGCATCATCGTAGAAAGTAAAAACAGGATGACAACGGCAAGACATTGATTGGCATTGCCACGCGTGACCCCCATGTATTCTCCTACGGTTCATCGTAGGTCAAAAGACTTCGGCAGAACGAATCTCATCCCGTAGGGATGATATCCACCTTCAAATTCAAACGGAATGCTCAAAGGCTTCACTCCAAGTTTTGAACCATGACCGATGTTGAAGCACTGAAAAAGGAAGCTGGTATTGCGGCTTGCAAATACGTTTCAAGTGGCATGAAAGTTGGCCTTGGCACTGGCTCTACTGTAAAATATACTGTACTTGAACTCGGGCGAATGATTGCTGAGGAAAATCTCGAAATTGTCGGTGTTCCGACATCTTTGGCTACCGAAGAACTTGCATTGCAAGTTGGAATCCCTTTGGTCAAACTTTCTGAAATCGATGGGTTGGATATCGTCATTGATGGAGCAGATGAATATGACCCGAATTTTCAATTGATAAAAGGCGGGGGTGCTGCGCTTCTTCGCGAAAAAATTGTTGCTCAAGAATCCAAAGCAATGATTGTAGTGGCCGACGACCGAAAACGTGTTTCAGCACTGGGGGCATTCCCGCTTCCAATTGAAATAACTCCGTTCGCACACCAATCTACAATTCGTGCTCTGGGAAGAGTACTTGATTGTCGAGTAAATTGCAGAATGGCGGGCGATAATCCCGTCATTACCGATAATGGAAATATGATTGCTGATGCACACTGTGGACCAACTCTACACCAGCCAAAAGAAACAGAACAAAGAATTCTCAACATTGCGGGAGTCGTTCAAGTCGGGCTTTTCAACGACATGTGTGATGTTGTGGTGCTCGCAGGTTCAAACGGCGTGGAAACATTCGTTAATCCGAATGGTCGCATTCCCTGAGATAACTTTTCTCAATTGTTAAATACGGGTGGTTAAGACCGTGGAATGGGCCTGTAGCTTAGTCAGGTAGAGCGATGGACTCTTAATCCATCGGTCGCGGGTTCGAACCCCGTCAGGCCCGCCAATCTCTCACTCCAACAAAGGAGTACAAATTCCCAAAATATTGTCAATGTGTATCGGTCCGAAATTGTGGGAATCATCACTGGATAAAGGATCAGGGTTATCCCCTACAACAAAGAACCATTCTCCATTGATGGATTGGATCCTTTTGACAATTTTCACATTGGATGAATTTGGGTGATTCGCCAAAACGAGGTCGTTTTCCTTGAATTCTCTGGGGTTCGTCTCCAAGGCGAACAGAGTTCCTTCGGGGAATGTTGGCCACATACTGTTGCCAGAGATTTGAACCCGTTGAGGATTCATAACTTAGCCTCAACTTGCTCGAATCCAAGGAACCTCTCGTCCCTTAATTGCCCAAAACATGTGGTGAATGGATTCGATTGCATCCATCAGTTCTTGGGCGTGCTGAGCCGAAACTTCAACTTTACATGCACTGCACAATTTTGCTGCCTGCCAAAATGTGTCGTGAAGGTCTGGGTGTGCATCAAGATGTACAGGTTTGAAGAAATCAGTCCACAGAACCAAAAGTTCATCCTTGCATTTCTGCGCTTCTTCTTCCTTGATGGCAGCATATCGACTCATGGTATTGAGGTACGCAGCCATTGATTCAGAACTGAATACTTGAGGATACTCAAGTGCAAGCATCTTTTTGGTCATTGATTGTACAGCTTCCCCCGCAACTCTTGCACTGGCTGGGTCATATACTCCACATGGCCCGTCACAATGGGCTGAGGCTTCGATTATACTGGATGTTGTCTCTTCCATGATGTTCGCAAAGCGACCCATCATATCAACATGTGCCATAACTCAAGTCAAACATGTATCGTAGTCCCTGCATCTCCTCTCAACGCAAGGAGAGCCTCACCGGGCTGACAGAGGATTGCCTGAAGGCCAGGGCGGTGCAAAGCCGCCTCCATCAAACTCCCGATTTTCGGCCCCATGGAGCCTGAAGGAAACTCGCCCTGCTCCATGTATCGCTCACAATCATCGAGTGATAAACGTCGATGAACGACCTCATCTGGTTTACCGAAATTTGTCCGAACAGCATCAACTGCAGTCGAGATTATGAGAGCATCGGCTTCCAGTTGAATCGCTAGCAGAGATGAGAGTCTATCCTTGTCGATTACCGCTGGAACACCAGAAAAATGCTCCTCTTTTTCCACAATCGGAATGCCGCCGCCTCCGCCACAAACCACGACTGCATGCAATTCAACCAATTTACGAATAACCGGCAAATCAATCACTTTCATTGGCAAAGGACTTGCTACCACTCGACGAGGCCCTTGAATGGTCTCTGCAATATCCCAATCTGCTGACATAACTACCTCTGGAGAGAGAATAGGTCCTACAGGCTTGGTAGGCAAGGCAAAGCCTTGATCTCCTCCATC
This sequence comes from Candidatus Poseidoniaceae archaeon, assembly GCA_030741225.1. Classification (GTDB taxonomy): domain Archaea; phylum Thermoplasmatota; class Poseidoniia; order Poseidoniales; family Poseidoniaceae; genus MGIIa-L1. The sequence continues at coordinate 2,416 of JASLVU010000121.1, forward strand.
AACAAGAACACGAGTGAGAATACACGCTGTTCTTTCCGGTCGTCGTCGACGGTGAAGAATAGAATCGAGATTTAATGCTAAAGAGTGACCAATCATGCCCTGTGTTGCAGCAACCCAAGTATCCATCGATTGTGAATGTTGAACATCCAGTTCCATCAAGTGGCCAACTTGTGGGCCATTTCCATGCGTGAGAACAACCCCCCATCCAGCCTCCAACAAGTCAATGACATCCGACATGACATGCGCCAATATTGCAGCACTACGTTCTTGGTCTTGACCGCTGGGATTTGACAGAGCATTACCCCCAATAGCATAGACGGCTATTCTTGACATGATGTTGTGTATTTCCTTGAGTGTTTGACCCTTTGCCCTATACAAGAGGTTTTGGAGTTCATTTCTCAAGCGTATGCTAAGACGCACAGGGTGACATTGAATTACATAGTGCCCAACAGCCGAACAGGTGTGACCATGGTAAAGACCACATGGATAGGCGATGTCCAATCTGGCAAACACGATAATCAGGATGTTGAACTTAAGGGCTGGGTAAAGCGAGCTCGGGGAAACAACAACATCCGATTTGTTGTACTACGAGATTCAACCGGCACGATACAGTGTGTTGTCAAAAAGGACGCTCTAGGAGATGAGTTGTTTCAGGATGTGAAGAATGTGCTGATTGAAACCTCGGTCATTATCAAAGGTGTAGTCAATGCCGATGAAAGGGCTGATGGAGGGCATGAAGTCGTTGCATCTGGGTTCGAAATTATAGGTCCTGTGAATCCTGAAAAACCGTTTCCAATAACCGAATCTGCGATGAAAGCAGCAGATGGAGGAGAAACTGAGTTCCTACTCGACAACCGACACTTGTATCTTCGAACCTCTCGAATGACCACCATGCTCCAAATTCGTAGCAGTGTATTTGGAGCAATTCACTCATACTTTAGAGATCTTGATTTTGTCGAATATCAAGCTCCCAACTTTGTTGCTGGCGCTGTTGAAGGTGGTTCTACGCTGTTCGAAGTGCCGTATTTTGGGCGTACAGCATATCTCACGCAATCTTGGCAGTTGTATGCCGAAGCAGCAATGCCTGCTCTTGAACGGCTGTACACCATCGCACCTTCTTTCCGAGCTGAAAAATCAAGAACGAGAAGACATCTTACCGAATTTTGGCACGCTGAAATGGAAGTTGCTTGGGCAACAAACGATGAAATTATGAGTCATGGAGAAGGTGTTGTACGCCATGTTGCTTCAACACTTTTGGATGAACGTAGTGATGAACTTGGAGGTTTAGGTCGAGACCTTGAACTCATATCTCGCTATGCTGATACTCCCTACCCGAGAATGAGATATGACGAGGCAGTCGATACCCTTCAAAGTATGAATGTTGAAATCGAATGGGGTCAAGACTTGGATTATTCAAAAGAAAAGATTCTCACCCAAGATTTTGAGGTTCCTCACTTTTTAACACACTATCCAAAAATCGCAAAACCGTTCTACCACCGTGTTGATCCCGAAGATGAAAAGTATGTACTTTGTCACGACCTACTGGCACCAGAAGGCTATGGAGAAATCATCGGTGGGGGAGAACGTACGTGGTCCGAAGAGGAAATTCTTGCTCGTCTAAAAGAAGAGGGGACGCCAACAGAAGCGTATCAGTTTTACATTGATACTCGTAGTTATGGAGGAGTGCCACATGGTGGATTTGGACTCGGTGTTGATCGAGTGTGTGCTTGGCTTACAGGTGCAGACCACATCCGAGAAGTCATACCTTTCCCTCGAGATTCTCGTCGAGTTACACCTTAGGTGATTGTATGAATTCTGCTGTTGCTCTCGGATGTGGCCTTGTAGGGAAGTTTGTCATTGAACGTCTGGTTGAGCGACAAATTCGAGTCACTGTGTTGGATTTAGCAGTACCACCACAACTTTCCGAACATCCATTAATCGATGCGATAGAAGGTGATGTGTTCGAAAACCTCGACAAACTCTCCTCCAAGTCTGTCGTCATCAATATGCTTCCTGGCCGAATAGGGGATGCTGTTCGTCCCTTGTTGCTTCAATCCGGCCATCACATTGTCGACTTGGCATTCACTGCAGAAGATCCCAGCATTCATCAGCAACTTGCTATTGAAAACGATGCAGTATTGCTTTGGGATATTGGTATTGCTCCAGGTATATCCAACATGCTCGCAAAGAAAGCGTTTGAAATTCTTGGGCCGCTTGAATCGTTGTCGATTAAAGTTGGAGGAAATCCCACTGAAAGCGATGGTAACTGGTCATACATGGCACCATTCTCTCCATCGGACGTCATCGAAGAATATACACGTCCAGCACGAATAAAATCAAACAATGACATTTTTGAAGTCCCAGCACTAGGTGACCGTCACCTGATTCAAGTTGAAGGCTATGGGGAGATGGAAGCATTTTTGACCGACGGTTTGAGAAGCATCCTCACCACCATACCCTCTCGAAACATGAAAGAATATACCGTTCGTTGGCCCGGACATATCGACAAATGGTTGGAGTTGTCGCAACTCTTCTATGAGGAGGAAGTTCTCCAAGATTGGAAGTACGACCCGTCACGTAGTGAATTTACTTGGCTTGAAGTTGTAGCAAAAAATCAAGTCGATGAGAAAAGATGGATTGTCCAAGATACTGGACGAGATGGAGACGGTTCGATGGCGAGAACCACTGGATTGGTAACTGCAGCGTGTGCACTTTTATTCATTGAAAAAGGACCTATGCTTGGATGCGGCTTGGAGTCGGGCGTGCATCCTCCTGAAGGATTGAATTCCGAGGCCATCGATTACATTGTTCAAATGATGGTTTCGCAAGGTGTCGATTTTTCGGAATACTAAAGCATCGGTTCTCCGCATTCGGGGCAAGGCAGACCCGGTATAAATTCGCCGAGTAAAAAGCCACAATGCGGGCACAAAGATGTGACAAAGTCGTCTCCTAACATGATGTGAAATTCGAACAATCCTACATCAAGGTAGCGAAGAAAGTGAGTCAAAATAAGAAGTTATAGAATCTCCTAAGGGGAGCAAATCCTTCTCTTCCACGATTAATTTAGCATACTTTTTGGGTCGATCATCCCATGGATTGAAGCAGATTGGAAAGCCTGATTCTTGAAACATTGCTATGTCCCCAGCTGAATCGCCTACCG
>JASLVU010000122.1 GCA_030741225.1 Candidatus Poseidoniaceae archaeon
AGCATCAACGATATTAAGTAAATAAACTGCTGCAGTAATGATGTAGGAAACGTCTCTATTTCTTTGGTAATAGTCCACTCAGAGTCAACACTGCCTCCGCTCCAGTTACCTTCCACAGCGACTTCGTCGACATCATGTTCTTCGCGCCAAACTGGGTTACTTTGTGAACCGCAGACGAGAAATCTTCCGTTTGAGTCAATTTGATCGCTTAACAATTTCATGTGTTTTGACACAGGAAGGAAATGACCGACCGGCATTCCAGCAGCAGTGAATGGGTTGGTAGCTGCACCGATTAGCAACCCGTCTTCAGGCGCTACGATATCGACGGTAATTCCCGGTGTTCCAGGGTCAGAAATAGTGGCGATAACCTCTCCTTCCCGTATTACTGAACCTGCAGAAACAAACATATCGAGTAATCCGCCTTCTCCAGCTCTCAGCCAGTGTGACCCGCTGGCAAGCATTCGAAATCGTGGTCGATGTGGATTGCCATCAATCATTCGAAACGAACGAAGAACATTCAGCACTCCATGCATGGCAACTTTAACCGATTCATGGTCCAAAACATTGGCTCCTCCACCTTCATAGGTGATTACCGGTATGTCATGTTCAATTGCTGCTTTGCGTAAGGAACCGGACGGTGGTTTTGAGTCAAGAATAATCTCGATACCAAATGCTTTGGCTAGAATATTCGAACCGGCATGAGTCAGGTATGCACGTACTTGAGGCATATTTGAGCGGCCTTTTCCAGCACTGTGGAGGTCGACAATAGCATCTGCATCATGAAACAAATATTTCCATGTTTGAGCTGCAACACGCTTCGTCGTCGAGCCTTTTGGGTCTCCGGGAAAATGGCGATTTAAGTCTCTGCCATCGGGGAAATATCTCGACTTTGAACGGTAACCTGGCAGATTCACAATTGGAACTATTCGAATTGTACCGGCAATTTGACTTGGGTCGAGTGGCTTTCCTTCATCCGTGAACATATTCGATAACAGGTGTGTACAGGTAGAGGGGCCTGTCAGTTCATCCCCATGTACTCCACCAAGTATTGTGATGACAGGGCCAGGTCGAATACCGTGTAAAATTGTGACCGGAATTGGCCATGAATCTCCGAGGTCGGTTTCCAAGAGAGGTAGGTGAACGGTTCTCATTGTGCCTGGTTTGATGAGTTTTCGATAGAACCGAGTACTTGTCCATTTAGCCGTTCTGTCCCATTCGGGCCGGTCTTCGAGTTTGTGAGCTGCCATCGCTTCTTGAATGGCGTTTTTCCGTTTACGGGGCAACTCGTGTGCCACGCGAATTTTTTTCTTCGCCTTCGGCTTCTTTGCTGCCATGGTTGTTGCACACCCACCTCCTCATTAAGAATGCGTTTTTTCCGAACTGTGAAGCAAAGAAAACAAGTGCTTTGCCCTCTACGCAACGGCATGGAAGAACTCGGAGTCCAGATGCAATACGCCCCAAGTTCAATTTGTTTTGGCTGCGGTCCTGCAAATGAAAAAGGATTGCAAATCAAAAGTGTGAGAATTGAAAATGGCCTTTCCATGGTTTTTCATCCAGAGCATCATCACCAAGCATTTCCAGGAATGATTAACGGAGGGATTATTGGAACTCTTTTGGATTGCCACGGCAATTGGACTGCAGCCATCGCATTGATGGATGCTCAAGGTTTAGAAGAGCCTCCGTGTACAGTTACTGCATCCTATACTGTAAAACTCCGAAGGCCTACGCCGTTGGATGTGCCTCTGAAAGTAACAAGTCAAATTAAACAACTAAGCGAAGACCGCGCTGAAATCGAATTGCTGTTGGAGGCAAATGGGAAAGTGTGCGCAACAGGTAGTGGTCTTTTTGTTGCGGTGAAAGACGGCCATCCCGCTTATCATCGATGGAGTTGACCTCCTTATGGCCAAGCCCAGCAATGAGCAAAAAATTCTCCTGAATGAATTACGAGATTTCGTAATTGAAGTAATGGCTGACATGCCTGAATGGGCTGAATCCAATGTTGAAATCCTCCGTCAAATACCTCTCGGTGTGTTGAGGAAAAACGCAACGCAGCGACATGGTGTTACGCGTTGGAAACGCGGAGTGAATGTTACTTCCCTTGCTCCAGAAGACGTCGAGGTCATCGATCTTCATCCACGAATGCTTGAAGGAGATTGGAAGGCGTATTCTGCTTTTGTCTTGCATCATGAATACATTCACGCTCTGGGACTTCGGGAGCACAATTCGCTTTTCCGAAAACTTGAGTCCGCTTGGCCAGCACCTAAAGCAAGCGGACAAGGAAGATTATTTACAGAATTTTTGCGAAGACAAAGGGCAAAATGGCTGTGGTATTGTTCAACATGTGGAGCCGAGTATCCTCGCCAAAAGCGTTCTCGTCGACGTTACAGATGCAGGGCTTGCAACACGGTTCTGGTTGACCGAGAAAATCCAGATGCCGTGTTAACAATTAAGCATTGATTTGAAACATAACCATGCTGTGGGAGTTTTATGGGCTGTTCAAGGTTGGATTTTCAGTCCTCGAAAGCGACGGTTTTGTTGTTGTTATCAACGCTTTTTTTGGCTGTTTCAACACCTTTGGTACAGGCGAATTTGAACCAATCTCAAGACGGCGGACAAATGTATCTTTCATGTTTACAGGATAACCAGTGTTTTTTGATGGCAGTGGCAAGTGGTGAAGAAGTAATTTCCAACAATGTGTTTGCATCTCCTGCCCAAACGGAGACGGTTACTCTCGAGTTTGATATGGACCCACAGCAACTTGAACTTGCTCTCCTGCCGAACCAACTGAGTTCCATGGAATTGGATTTGAGATTCACAGGTGAATTTTCAGGATACAATAAACCTGAACTCGAAGTATCTCTCATCCTCGGCTCTACGGTAACAACATGGAATTTTGAATCTGATTTTGTACCCTCAGTCTCTGCAACTAGCCCTTACACATTGGAAGATGAAAACCTCAATTTGAACGGTGAAAGGGTTCTCTGGCCTGGAGATACAGTTCGGTTGAGGATGACCTTTGTTTTGGATCGACCTGGGACTTGGGAATTGCATCTTCGAGGCTCTTCATCACTGCTGTTAGATATTCCATGGTCTGAGGACATTGAAGAACGAAATTCAGACGAGCCATCCAGTGATTACGAGCCGCGACAAACCGAGTTTGAAACCGTTCACTATGGGGCACTGGTCGAGAACGACCGAGACTGTTGGACTTTTGAGATCGTTCAACACGAGGTGCTCAACATTTACCTCGAATGGGAAAGTGTTCCTATCGAACTTCAGCAAAGCCATGGTTTGCCTGATTTGATTCAACCAACTGGTAGGCTTTCTCCAGCACCTGATGTCGTGGTGAAGGAGGACGACGATTCAACCCGAACAACATACCGATGGAGGGCATTGCCAGTAGGGGAATACATCTTTTGTTTTGGAGGTACAGCAGGAAAATTCCAACCGTATACATGGACCGGCCAACTTGCGTTTGAAGGTGTAGGGCCTGTTACTCCGGATGATTTTGATGGAAAAGCGTTCTATCCTGCTGGAAGCGCAGTTGTCGGTGACGAAGATGCTGGAATCTCATTGTCGCCTCAAAAATTCGGTTTTTTGACCATCTCCTTCTTCATCTTGGTCGGCTTTCTCTTTGATGGACTGAGAAATTCAACATCCGTCGTTCTTCGTTTCGGAGCATTTACTCCGGGGGTATTGCTGCTATTGTTCGGAGGGATTGTACATCCATTGTGGGCTATTGCAGACGAAGTTCAAGGTGAGGATGAAATTTTGTTCGACGAATTAATTGAGATGCGGTTGCAGCAACTTTGGGATGTTTCTTTTCCAGGAGTTCCAGAGCAAGTCCTTGTCACACATACCGGCTCGACATGGGGTATGTTGGACGGCGATCGGCTTCAGTTACGTTTAGAGATTGAGCAAGCACTACCGCTTCCAGACGGCCGATGGCAACTTGTCGTACCTGAATTGCAAGAACTGCGCCTTGACCAAGCTATATTTTCTCAAGTTGCTCGCGGGGGAATCGAATCGTATGACGATGGAATGTTGGAGCAGCAAACAGTTCGCTTTGTGCTTCTAGCGGGACGTTCTCTTCTTCTTGATATGTTGATGCTTGAGGCAATGATGGTTGTAGAACAACCTCCAACTTCCTCGATATTCCATGTTGATTTTGACATGGTGGAAACATCACCAACCGGCTCGGTGTCGGTTCCAGCTTGGGGGACACGGCCAGCGTCTGTAAGCGAAACTGAGTGGACAATGCTTCAAGGAGCACTTTTCCCAGAACGCATCTCAGTGAGTCTTTGTGACTGTGAACTGGATCTTCTCGATGTCAGATTTATCGCCTCATCTGGCTTTGATACAGGGGACATGCCTCAGAAAATAAATATTGAAAATGCGTCAGGAATTGTTCCATATGCGGCGCCTTTGAGTATAGTGGGACTTGTGCTTTGTTCAGTTTCAAGCCGAGGTGAATTTCTTCGCAGGAAGAAGGCCAAACAACTGGCCAGAAGAATGTTTCAAGGACAAACAAAATGGGAATGAATCACTTCTTCTTGCTTCCTTTCTTTGCTTTTGATTTCGCTTCCTCAAGAACTTCTTCTGAGTCAACACCAGCCTCTTCTGCAACCTTCTTGATAAGTTCTTCTTCATCTTCAGAAATCTCGCCGTCTTTGGATGCAGACTTGACAACTGCATCAACATTCATCTGTGCAGCCTCTTCGTCAGTAATTCCAAGTGCATCTTGGAATGATTTCAGTTCGGCTAATTCCTCTTCAGTAATGATTCCATCTTCCCAAGCAGCCTCGTAGGATTCAAGGAGAAATGACCTGTAGGCATCTGGGTTGAGCAAAACATCTCGAATGAGTCCATGATTCGGTCCATCATCCATTTGGGACATGTCAAGAATTGCAATCGAGCGACGAACTTCTTTTACAGCCATATCTTTGAGTCCATGGCCTGCCCAAACTGCCCCTGCTGCAATGACAGCTGCAGCAAACCAGCGCATGATGTCTGGATTTACGAATTCCCAAGGTTCGACAAGATGAAAAATACCGAGAACTGCCATCGCAGCACCGCACATAACTTCAACCCAGTCATTCAAATCGGGTTCGTCTTGAAAGACAGAAAGGCGTTCTTCTACCATGGATTCAACATCATCGGCCATGTTACGCACATGGGAAGAGGGGTCTTATGGGTGTCGGATTGAAACTATCCAAGCGTTGTCCTTTTGGACTGTTGGCATAATTGGCAATACATGGAGAGGTCCGAACGTGCTGTTATGGGGCTAGATTTGCCTGAAAAAGCCCTCCATTTTTTGAATAGTAATTGGGGAATTACCCACCTTCATCCACCGCAATTTGAGGCAATGCCAAGCGTGCTTTCTGGTGCCAATACTTTGCTCGCAATTCCAACTGCAAGTGGTAAGTCATTAGTTGCTTACATAGGTATTTTGCGTCGCTTGTTAATCGATGAGCCCGGTTCAAAGGCAGTGTATATTGTTCCGTTGAAAGCGTTAGCAAACGAGAAGCATGAAGATCTCGTCGAACTCGGAGGT
>JASLVU010000123.1 GCA_030741225.1 Candidatus Poseidoniaceae archaeon
CCATGGAGCAGTAATTGACGTCCAAGTCGTATTTCATCCACTTTGCTAGAGCAAGCCAATGTTGAGGAGGACAAACGACGCGCAGAAAAGAGTATTTCTTGGCGTTGGAGTGGGTCTCGACCGATGCTTCAATACCACTGCCACCAAATCGTTCGTTGATAGCAGAAAGGCAAGCTTCTGCAGCAGAAGTGTTTTGTTGCAGAGAAACAGAACCTACCATTTCAGTCCTCTCCCACAATTACTGGCTTTTCACTGGCCCTTTCAACGCTCGGAGCGCCACCAATTCGAATGATTTTTTCTCGCAGTAATCCAAAACCATCGATAAGAGCTTCAGGTCGCGGCGGGCATCCTGGAATGTAAACATCTACGGGAATAACAGTGTCAACGCCCTCGAGGATCTTGTACGACTGGAAATAGGGGCCGCCGGATATTGCGCACTCACCCATAGCAATGCAATACTTTGGCTCAGGCATTTGTTCCCAAAGACGGACAACTTTGTCGGCGAATTTCTTTGAGATTGGACCGTTAATGAGGAGCACATCAGATTGACGAGGTGATGAACGGAACAACACTCCGAATCGGTCTCCGTCGAAACGCGGAGTCGCAGCTGCTGCCATCTCAATTGCGCAACATTTGATTCCCAAGTGAAGGGTAAACAAGGATTTTCGTCCGGCCCAATTGAAATATCTGCCTGCTAAAACACCGAGGAACTTCTTAATTCGTGTTGCCTTGAGTGCTTCATCGGTGACACCTCCGACCATTTCGACAAGTGCACGACTGTTGAATGCTGCAAAATTTTCACCTGCTTCTGCCATAAAACCACCTCAAATGTAAATGCGACCTCGCTTACGGAATACGTACCATACGCCCAAAGACATGATAGCAAAGAAAAGAGCAAGTAATGTCAGCGCACTTTTGGCTTCAGAAACGGCATTGTCTGCAGCACCGGGTGATGTCGCATCAGAAGCAACCATGCCTCCCAAAACGAGGAACATGAAGGCAACATCAAAAACCAAGAAAATAATAGCATACCAATAGTATTGGAAATGGAACTGAATCATTGCATCTCCAACCGGCTCACTGCCACACTCGAATGTTGTCAATCGACGAGGGTAAAGGCTGTGGTCACGTTCGTAACCTTCCAAAAGATAGGACCGAGTGATGTGAGGGCGGGCCGGATCTACACGTGGACGAACCACCCAGGTAATGATGAAATTTGTCAGTGGCATGATGATGCCAAGTACCGTCAAAAATCCGATGGACAGGTACGCACTTGGAACCGATTCGAGTCCGGACATTTTTTCACCCATGCGCAAAGCATACGCTCCGCATTTGTTCCGACTTAAGGGACCCCCATAAGTATTCCCAAAACACCCTGAAGAAAAGCCGCTTAATTGCAACTTCGAAACAAGGCCACTGCGAACCAATATCTATTCTCAAGAACGAGAACGCCCCGTCACCGTTCGAACGATGATTAATCCGAGCAGAAGCAGTATGAATCCTGAACCGTAAGTCGTGACTTGACTGGATGTCAAACCGAGTCCAAAGATTCCAGGATCGACTTTTCCGTTCATCGTGAATTCAAGATTTACTCGATCGACAACACCGGTTTCAACAGGTTCAGCTGAAAGTGTAAACTTGTATGTGTTGTCAGTACTTGCTCCTGATGGAGCGATTATTGTGAGTTCAATGGTTATCGTCTGTCCTTCTTCAATGGTGCAAATAAATTCCTTCACCTCGAGTTCACAGTTGTTTTCACCACTCGGTTCATCCAAATTCACCAGCCAACCTCGGAAACCCTCGGAGGTAAATATGGCTACATCTGCTTCGATATTCCCAGTATTTGTGAGATTAACGGAAATCACCTTATCGGCATCTGTATAGATTATGTCCGTCTCTAGCAGGGTATTCTCGCGATCGAATTCAAAGTCATAGAGAATTTGAACGTCGAGAGAAATGTCAAACGCCCCAGAACGATTTGCCGCATTTTTTGTGCTCAGTACAACCACTTCAAGGATGCCTCCATCGCCAGTTTCGGCTCCTGGATTAACAGTTAAAGTCAGTTCAAAATACATTTCAAACGGTCGGGCGTCGTAACCTCCACCGCAGTAGCCAAGTTCACACATCTGAGTTTCAGCCGCATCTTTTGTAGCCCCTATAACCGCCTCACCCGAAGCATCGAGGAGGAATTTACTGTTGTTTTGGTCCCAAATTCCGAAGCCGACTGGTACATCAAAGGAGTTTTCCACGGGAAGTCCATAAAGTGTTATTTCACGTGTTGCAATTCCTTCTAGGCCAGAGATATCCAGAATCGCCCTGTCGTTACCATCACCGGTATTCTTGACCCAAAACCCGTAAGTCTGAGTTCCAGAAGGAGGCAATATTGCCGTGCCTGAACGTTGGTCTAATCCACCATCAACAAGACGAGCATCCATCGCAAAAACTCGGTCTGAAAGGATGGCAAGCAGCTTAAATTCACGTTGGTTATCTGGAAGACCGTCGCCATCAGCATCACCTGAATTGGTTGAATCATCTTTGTTGATTATGCGAACAGTCACCCGAGACGAAGAAAGTTCCTCTTCTCCGTCGATACTCACGACCATGAACACTTGAACGGAACTCTGCGGCGGAATTGAGATGCCTTGTGAAGATGAGATGAGATTTCCTGAACTGTCCTCACAATGCACTTCCCATTCTGGAGAGGCGGTTTGGTCTTGCTCAATACAACGATAGTTATCTTGAATATTGCCTGTATTTTGAATCGTGATTGGGAATTTAACGAGCGAACCGGAACGACCAGTTTGTTCAAGTGCATTGGCTTGAGCCTCGATTCCGTGAATGGCTTTGACAGAGACAGTAAGTGTCACTTCAGCGTAAGCGACTCCACCGCCAGCAGGCAAGACTGAGAAGACAATTTCCACCTGCTCGGTTGCAAGAGCAGATTCAGGGAGAGTCACAACCACCTCGATGTTTGCACTTTTCTGTGAACCATGCTTTGAGCCGACTGAAACGGTAGATGCATCGAGTTGAACACTCCAACCTGAAGGCACAGCAGACGTAGAAACACGCAGATTATCTGGGCCATTACCTTGATTGTTGACCGTCAAAGTTGCGGTATCGTTCGAACCAGGTTCCACGTTTGAAAGGCTTGAAGTCGAGAGAGAGAGAGATGCACCAAATGACTGCCCTACTATAACGCGAAGTTCTTCAGAACATTTGACTGTGTTTCCATCTTTCCCTATGATTTGAATAACAGACTCATCGCCGGCTGTCACTGAATCGTCAGGAGATACAATGAGGTCGAAAATTTTGGTACCCTCGCCGTCGTCATAGGGCAGCAGTCCAGAGGATGCCCCATCAAAATTCACCCAACCACTTCTGCTACCGGTTTTTGCCATGCTGACCGACCAGTCGCTGTTACCGGTATTGGTGAGCGTAGCAGTAAGTGTTGCCTCTGCATCAGGGTCAACAGTCATACTGGATTTGGATAAGGACATGCTGCATTCGTGCAATTCTGGAACCGTGAGATCGAATTCTTCTACATCCTTTGCTTCTTGAGAAGGATCGCTGGTTACCGTTCCGGTAATTTCCCAACAGTATTTGTTCGCTTCTTGTCCCGCTGGAACTTCAACAGACACCGTGACTTCCTCAGTCTCATTTTGGTCCAGTGAAACCGAATCTTCGTCCAAATCTACCGTAAGGTCGTCTGCGTTTTGACAACCACTGCCGTCGGCCTCAGATACCGAGAGAGCAACTGTTTCGTTAGTCTGCCCTGTGTTTTCCACGATAATGACGTATTCAATTTCTGATTCGCCACCCCACTGTTGGCTGCGCTTGGATTCAAACTTCATTGAAAGGTCAACGCCAAACAAAGCCGAACCTGAACCATCGCCAGCAGTCGTTGTTACTGTCTTGGTTTCTGTAGCAGGTTGACCAGCAACCTCCGGAGGAGTGGGGGCTTCCTGAGCATTCGCAGTAATCGTGGTGTCGCAAGTACCTTCTGCTGCTTGAGTGAGTGTGATGTTCATTGTGGTTTCACCAAAATCTCCAGACTCTACTACACCGGGAATTTGTTGAATAGAGGATGAATATTGTCCACATTCTTGGGTAGCTTCTTCACTTGTCGAAAGCTGTAATGTAACCGCAGTCGGCCCATTATTGTAGATTCTAACTGTGTATTCTCCAGCCTCACCAGGGTTGACTTCAAGGCCGTTTGAAGGGCTGGTTTGAATCGAAATACTTGCATCACGAGCGCCATCTGCTAGAGCGGTTGGGGCTACCATCGGTGCTAACGAAAACAAAAGAAGGCCGACGAGGAAAAATGCACGCTTTGAATCGTGACTGAAGTTTGGTTCTCGGGGGTCCATGACCCCCGGTGGAGGCTATACTATCAAAAGGCTACCCACAGATGTTTGTCCATAGGACACCAAGTTATCAATTCATGCTTCGACAAAAGAAGATGAAGGAGTAGAGCAGTTAAGGCACTGCTGAAGCTCATCTGCTGAGCAATTTTGCTGGCCACTGCGGTGATATCGAGCACCGCATCCTGGACAACCAAGCATCGGCCCGGAAATTGTTGTACGGCAAGACCAACACATAGGGCCGGTTGATGCCTGCTCATGGGGAGAGGGAGTTGGTACAGGTTTTACAGTCGCAGATGAAAATTGATGCAAAGGAGCCATTTGTGTGTTGTTTTGGGATTTTTGACGTTGAAGGAGGAATGCACCACCGGCAAGCAGGATTATGAGAAATACCCCTGCCAAAATTCCGATCATTGGGAGTGTTTCACCCGATGTACCGACAGGTTCTCCGATGGATGTAACTTGAACGGTAAATGTCGAGTTCGTCATGTCTTCTGCACTCTGTAGAGAGAGCTGTATCGTGCCATCTCCTGGCCTATCGCCACGAACCATCAACCGAAGTTTTGCGGATTCTCCAGGTTCTAGATTGATGATATCGTTTCCATCAATTCGTGCGTCCCAATCCTTTGATTCATCAATGACAAGTTTGTGCGAGAAAGCAATGTTTCCAGCATTGGTTAATGTCACTTGAAGTTCTTCTCGAGTACCGGTCGTAAGCGCAGCATTACGATCTTGAACCCACGAGGCTTCTTTCACCGTTGCCACTAAGAGACCAACTGTTTCAGTGGCTTCCACTTCATCTCCTAAGATTCGAAGAGTGAAACTCGGTTCGCTCAATGGTTCCATTGACGAGGCAATAATAACAGTACATGTAACGGGTTCGAGTTGACCAAATCCGATTGAATTCAATTGTGAACATTCTCCGAACAATCCACCACTCAACGAAACCGACGCCGTAGGCTGCCATGTTACGTCTGCATCGTTTCCAATCAACCAAGTGAACTCAAGGGGAACGCCCGTTGGATGAGAGCCCTCTCCAAACGGTGTACTGTATGTTTCTTCACCGTATTTGAGATTGACAAAATTTATTGTCGGTTGAGCCAAATTTTCGACACTAATTTCATCGCTCCATGTGATTCTTTCTGAACCGTTGTCCAAATGAAATTTCACCGTTCCAGCA
>JASLVU010000124.1 GCA_030741225.1 Candidatus Poseidoniaceae archaeon
TAAAGCATACGACTCCAGATTCAATTGTTCTCAAAGACTTAAACGGCGACATTGTCGACACTGTGTCGTGGATTTCATCGGTGCAAGGAGAATCGTTGGTTGCTCCCAACAGCACACACGCAGGTGCTGGCCCTGACGGCACCGGAGCCTCGAGTGGTAGCGATTGGATTCAATCTGCTTGGGCAACTCCGGGTGAAGTCAATCCGACTTGGTCGGAATACACTGGTTCTGATGAACTCGTGGTGACTGAAATTCTCGCATCATGCAGTGATAACTCGATAAATCCCTCTGAGGATTGGATTGAAGTGATGAACAACGGTTCCCAGGATTTGAATTTGAGTCGCTGGCGAATAGACTCCAATGGCGGAGACAGAGTGTTCTTTCGAACTACTTCAATGTGGAATCAAAGCAACAATTCCATGATTTTAGCACCGCTTGAACGGGCTGTTCTCATGATGGAAGATGATGTGTTCTCCGGCCAAGGAGATAGTTTCGAACTTTCAAATCCCGATGGAGTTCTCATCGATTCGCTTGCTTGGGGTCTAAGCAGCGATTGCAAAACAATAGGCCCCGATGCCTCTCAGAATTCGTGGAAGATTCTTCTTTGGCCAACTCCGGGTTCTGAAGAACCTGATGAGTCGCTTCTTGCTGAAGCTCAAGACATCGTCTTTAGCCGATTCATGCCGGAGGGCTCCACTACAATTTCGTCCAACACTGAATTTATTGAAATTACAAATATTGGGGACAGTCTTGCCTACATGACTGACTGGACTCTTACCATGGTAAATTCAGCCAATGATGACTCGGTCTACACATTTGGAGAACTCAGCATCCCATCAAACGGTTCGATAATCTTGGCCTCAGACCAAGGTGGAATTTCTGTTTATGAAGATGGAGCGGTGGAATCATTCAATTCTGTGCTAACTCCCCAGTCATTCTCCCTGCCGGATTCAGGAGCAGCAATCCATATCAAAACTCCTTCCGGAATGCTTGCTGACACTATCGTTTACGGTAATGGCCCTGTTGATGTTGCAGGATGGAGTGGCATTAGTCTCGTTGAACCTGTTTCAAGCATTTCTCTCTTGGTCTATCACCGTGGAGATGGCTGTGGCAACCTTCCCGACACTGATGTTGCACTCGACTGGCAGCATCGTTGGGGCCGTCTTGGAGCCAGTACATTTTGCGGTCCAACATTGTTTAGTGGCATGAGTACTGTGACTCCACTTATTGGCCCACAAGATGGACTTGTTGACCTTCTTGCATGGATCAACGATGCGAGTGAATCACTGCATGTACACCTGTATCAAATCGAACAACCAAATCTTGTACAGGCCCTGATTGAAGCTCACAACCGTGGAGTGGATGTCACCGTTGTTCTCAATACGGCTGAATATTGGTGGAACAACTATGACAAAGACAACCAATACGGTGTTGTGAATTTACTTACCACTGCAGGCATCAAAACACTCTGGTTCGGTGGAGTAAGTGACCAACCCTATACCTATGTCCATAGCAAAGTAGCCGTTAAGGACAACGAAAGTGTATGGATTGGATCAGGAAACTGGAAGAGTTCATCCCATCCTGCACCCGATGAAAGAGGGAATTCTGAATGGGGAGTCTTGGTCGATAACACTGACTTGGCGATGAAGGTCATGGAGCAACTTGAGTACGATGAATCTCTTGAACGTTCTTACATTTCACTTGCAACCCCAAGCAGCCCTCCAACTGGCTGGAGCCTTGATAATCTCAAATCTCTAACCAATGCAACACAAGCCCAACCTATTACTTCCGACATTAATGGTCGGTTAATCACCTGCCCCGATACCTGTGTAGACGGATTGATATGGATGATAGAACAGGCAGACGAGGAAATCTTGCTCTCTCTTCAATACCTCGATGTGGACTGGAGCTGGGGCTGGGGTGACAACCCACTCGTTTCAGCATTGGAAGACGCTGCAAAAGAAGGCATTCGAATTCGTCTCATCCTCAATGGAGCATATCTCGATAAAGACATTCAGCAGGTTGTTGACACTTTCAATGAAGATTGGAACTCGACACTTGGCTATGATGTCAGCGCAATTGTCATGAGTGAAGATGATGAGGTTTCGAAACTTCACAACAAGGGAATGATTGTGGACAGTGAACACGTCCTCATTTCATCAATTAACTGGGGAGATTCTGCACCCACTCGCAATCGAGAGATGGGACTCATCATCAGTAGTGCTGAAGTCACAGCACCGTTCCTTGAAGGATGGCATAGAGATTGGATTCGTACCGATAACGTGACCGATACAGATAACGATGGACTACCAGACTACTGGGAAGTAGCCAATGGACTCAACCGTACGACCCGTACTCTACCGTCGTTCAACATCCTTGAAGGCGCTCACGATTCCGACGGTGACGGACTG
Organism: Candidatus Poseidoniaceae archaeon; assembly: GCA_030741225.1. GTDB lineage: Archaea > Thermoplasmatota > Poseidoniia > Poseidoniales > Poseidoniaceae > MGIIa-L1. The sequence continues at coordinate 2,412 of JASLVU010000124.1, forward strand.
TCAAACAGTGTTGAGTACGGGTTTGGAAGCCATGCCAACAATGCAGATACAGACGGCGACTGTATTCCAGATTTCCTCGAAGTCTCATGGGCTCAATCGACTGCCATTAATGCGTCCATCGCAGATGTGTCTCCATCGGATGCACTGTTACTTGCAGATGCTGATAAAGATGGGATGAACGAATCAGAACTCCTTGGATGCGATCTTGAAGGAATTCTAACTGACTTAAACAACTCAACCATCGACAACGGTTCGCTTGATGATGATGGAGATTTGGTCATCAATCGAGATGATTTGTGTCCAAACACACCTGCAAATGTGCCCGTCAATGATGATGGGTGCTCCACCGAACAACGAAATGCAAATGCGGCACCGAGTGCAGATACCAGTTCAAACCTCGGAACAGGAATGATGCTTCTTCTCATGCTTGGAGGTCTGGCTCTTGCAGGTGGAGCTTTCTTGATTCTAAGAAATATCGAAACCGAGGGAGAGGAGATAAAAGATCTCATCACACTTGAAGAACAAAATGTAGAAGCGTTGGCTCAAGCAGAAATTGACTCGGATGATTGGCAGATGCCGGTGCTCGATAGCAGCCCAGATTCAGCATCACCATCGGAGATTTCTGCTGAAGACTTAGCGAAGTGTCCAGGATGGCCCAAGGAAACCATTCAGTCATATCTTGACCAAGGCTGGTCCATGGACCAACTTGCTCAGTACTACCAAGAACAGGTCGAAGAGAACTCTTGAACAGCACAAGTTTGACAAAGGACCTCGTTGTCCAATGTCTGATACTATGGTGTATTCATCGAGCAACCCCGTCCTGTCAAACCGTTTTTGGAACAACATCAGTGGATACGAAACAATGTCCTATGAAGGAACCATGCAAAAAATAGGCATCCTTTTTGGAACAATGGCAGTTTCCGCACTTCTTCTTGTTACCGTGGGAATCACTGTTGACATGAATATCCTTATTGTAGGCACTGGAGTAGGATTCATTGGTGGCTTCATCACCTATCTTGTTTTGCTATTTACACGACCGAAAAATCCTGCTCCAATCATGATCACGTATGCGGTTTTCGAAGGGCTACTTATCGGTGGTTTTTCTCTTATTTTCGAGTCGATGTACGAAGGCATTGTGTTTCAAGCAGCACTCGGAACAGTTTGCATTACCGGCACGATGTACGGGCTGTATGCAACCAGGATCATCAAGGCTACACCAATGTTCAAGAAAGTCATCATGACGCTTGCTGGCGGCATAATGTTGCTCTATGTACTCTCTTTTGCGTTGTACTTGTTACCAGGTAATTTCATTGTACCGTTCCTCCATACATCCGGCCCAATTGGAATTTTACTCACTGTGTTCATCTTGGGCGTAGCAGCGTTCCTTTTGATTATCAATTTCGATTTTATCGAGAAAGGAATTCAAAACCGTACACCCAAAGTGGGCGAATGGTGGGGAGCCTTTGGCCTGCTGGTAACAGTCGTATGGATTTACATCGAAATGCTCCGGCTCCTTGCGAAAGTTCGCAGCAATTTTGACTGAAGGTGCAAACCATGCGAAGCATTCCGGTCGTCGACTATCTCGACTTTACCAGTGGAGATGAGGAGCGCAAGTCCGCATTCATCCAATCGGTCGGCGACTCTCTCAAGGACATCGGATTCTTTGCACTGAAAAATCATGGTATCCCTCTTTCAGCTATTGAAAAATCCTATGAACAAGGTGACGCTTTTTTTTCAATGAGTGAGGATGTCAAGAGAACATACCTCCAACCTCAAATTGCTCATCAGAGAGGATATACCGCATTTGGTATTGAACATGCCAAAAATAATCCGGCTCCAGACTTGAAAGAATTTTGGCAAACAGGTAGAAGTCACCCCACTTCGGGCAAAAAACCGACATATGTGGAAAACGTATGGCCGGAAACTCATCTCCCTCAATTTCGAGAAGTCATAGATGACTTGTTTTCTCGTATGGAGAATGTCTCCCAAAACCTCTTGCAATCGTGTAGCCTGTATCTTGGCAAACCGAAATCATGGCTTGGTTCGATGGCAGAAGACGGGAACACCATCATGCGAATAATACACTATCCACCCCTTGGAGATGATGTACAGCCTGGAGCGGTTCGCTCTGCGGAACACGAAGATATCAATTTCATCACACTCTTGGTAACCGCAACTGCTGACGGACTCGAAGTCATGGACCATGATGGGAGTTGGATTAAAGTGGAGGGAGATGCGACCCACATCATTGTTGATTCTGGTGACATGTTACAGAATCTTACCAATGGGTTATTCAAGTCAACCACGCATCGGGTTGTGAACCCTGCAAACTCGACCGAAAGAAGGTTTTCGATGCCAATGTTTGTCCACCCACGTAACGAAATCGATCTAACTCCGAGACAAGAATTCATTGAGATGACTGGCGGAAAAGCACTGTTTCAATCCATTACTGCAGGAGATTATCTCCACCAAAGACTTGTTGAAATTGGCCTTGCTGAAGACGGGTGAGGAAATGTCAGAGGAACTTATTGATCGCATGTGCGATTCAATTGTCCAAAAAAAACCAATCGAAAAGAGCGACTTATCTGCTTTCATAAAAGGAGTCGCTGAACGGCAAATTCCGGTCTCACAAATTGAGAAGTGGCTCAAATCCGTTCACCAACATGGAATTTCTGTTGAAGATACCACTGCTTTAACCGAAGGAATGATGAACTCAGGAGCGGTCTTGAATTGGCAAGGAATTGGAAATGTAGTTGATAAACACAGCACTGGAGGGGTTGGGGACAAAATGTCGTTGATGCTTGCTCCAGCATTAGCTGCATGCGGAATGCGAGTTCCAATGCTTGCTGGAAGAGGTCTTGGACATACCGGCGGTACGATTGACAAACTCGAATCTATACCTGGTTTCAACTGTGATTTGACACCGCAACGTATGCAGGAGGTTGTTGCGGATATTGGGTGCTGTATCGCTGCACAGAACGACTCGATAGCTCCAGCAGATGGACTCCTTTACGCCGTTCGAGACGTTACGGACACTGT
>JASLVU010000125.1 GCA_030741225.1 Candidatus Poseidoniaceae archaeon
TAAATCGGTCAAAATCGTTCCATCTTGTCTACAATCATTCTTATATTTCTTTTCCGCAAACTTGCTCAAGTCAGTTGAGTTTGTCAGTCGTAATTTGTCTCCATCATCGGTGTTCAGTGCCACTGTATCATCAGCAGATGCAGGGAATGAATCGATTTCAACTGCTGAACGTTGGTAAAGTGTTTCTGATATGTGGTGCGTGAAAAAAGGACACACAGGCGAAAAGGCAGACATAAAATCACGGACAATACGATGCAGAGTCCATGCAGCAGCACGATCACCATCGTACAAACGAGATTTCACCATTTCAAGATAATGGCTGGGCAAAACTCCGGTTCCGAATGTCTTCAAAGATTGTGTGGCTGTGTAAATGTCAAGTTGTTCCCAAGCATTGCGTACACAGTCCATAGTTGAATGGAATTCTGAAAGAATCCATCGGTCTTCAACAGCGAGATTTCCTGGATGTGAATCGAGGTCTGCAGGAATCTCAAATTGTGAAGCAAAACGGGCAACGTTGAACAATTTGGTGAGTACACCAAAGTATTTCTTTTCAATTTCTTCGGGGTTAATATGGAAATCATCACCCACTTGGGCATCGCAAGCTTTCCAGAGTCGGAAACACTCGCTTCCAATCTTGTTGGCACGGAGACTAACAGTCTTTTCTGGACCTTTCACTTTCCAAGAACCTGTTCGCCCCCCTGCCCCACATTCAAGCACTGAGTCAGCATCAATTCCATTTCCGAGTGATTTACTCATCTTTCGTCCCCAAGGATCCATGCCGAGACCATCAATCCAAACGTGTTTGAATCCAGGCTTGTCGAGCAAAAGGTTGGACTTTAACAGTGTGTAATAGAGCCATGTACGAACAATTTCTTTTCCTTGTGGTCGAAGTGCAGTTGGGAATGCCTTTGCAAAAACATCGGGTTCGTTAAGATACCCGCTGACAAAAAGATTTGAGTTCGAGGAATCCATCCATGTATCAAACACTTTCTCTTCACCAACAAGTTTGCCCAGTGTATCCTTTAACGATTCGTACGAACCAAGCACTTCACGGGAGTTTCGATCAAGAACTTCACTGCCAGCTGGAGGTTCTTGACACCAAGGTTGGACATATGTGCCGTTCGGAGGTACCACAATTTTAGCATCGTCTTCGCTGTACCAAATCGGAATCTCTGTGTGGTACCAGCGTCGACGTGAAATCGGCCAGTCGATGCTAATATTATCCATCCAGTCAAGCAGGAATTGCTTGTTGCGAGGCGGATGAAATTGAATCTCTTCAAGATGTTCTCGAATACGATCTTGAGCATGTGTTTGTCGCACATACCATTCTTTGAGTAGGATGATTTCAACTGGGTTTTTGCCACGTTCCGAAACTGGAATATCTTGCTCTCGTTCAACGATATCTTTGATTCTCCCTTGATTTTGAAGGAACTCGATTGCAGCATTGCGAGCTTCAATGACCTTCAATCCTACGAGCGGCCCTGAAAGTTGGGTCAACTTACCATCTAAATCGATGGCCTGGAATGGAGTAAGTCCAAGTTCTCGAAATACTGCGACATCGTTTTGGTCACCAAAAGAACAGACCATCAAAATACCAGAACCGAATTCTGATTTGACAGAAGTGTGCGTCATGATTTGTACGGTTTTGCTACGACCTTCGACTGGCATGGGAAGTTCGACTGATTTGCCTACAAGATGTGTATACCGTGTGTCATCTGGATGGACCACAACGACTCCACAAGCACATATGAGTTCAGGTCTTGTAGTTGAAATGGTAAGTTCAGTACCGTCTTCGCAAGTCCAAAGAACATCGACAAGTTTGGTTTTACGGGACTGGCGCTCAACTTCAGCATCAGCAATAGTCGTGCCTTCAACAGGATCGTAGATATTTGGTCGCAAGTCCTCTATAATTGCGCCGTTTTTGAACAGTTCAATGAAGATCGATTGAGTCACAGTTCGATATGCGGGGGAATCCGTGAGATACTCTCTTTCGTAATCGCATGAAAGGCCAACTCTCTTTGCGGTCTTCCTCATAGCTTGAGTAAATGTCTCAATAGTTTGTTCGCATAACTGTAAGAACTCTGCCCTATCGTATGTCTTCATTTTCCTCTTGGTGTTTTTCTCAACGGTAAATTCGATATTGATTCCATTTCGGTCAACACCCCAAGGAAAGTAAACTTCTTTCCCAAGCAGTCGTTGAGAACGAGCAAGGACATCAATCATGGAATACTGGGCAACTGCTCCAATGTGCCATGTGCCCGAGGGGTACGGTGGAGGTGTATCGATGACGAAAATTTCTTTGCCACTGTTTGGATTGAAGCCATAGCGTCGAGCGTTGGCTTCCGCGTCAGCCGAGTGGGCTTCTTGTATGCGTTTTTCAAGGTCAATCGACCATCTTTTATCGTTTAGTGCAGGGGCTGGCATTTGCCTCACCTGGCCCCATACACATGAACGGTACGGGTCCAAACAGCGCTGAGAAGGTTTACCTTTGAAACCAACGGATGATATCCTCGAAACTTAACAACAATTCATGGCCTGCAAGACATTTCATCGGCAACCATTTGAATTACCTCATTCTACAGTAACACAGAGGGGTTGTCATGGCTGGGCAAGGCGAAGATAAATCCCAGTCCAAATCTTCGAATTTGAGTGATTCTGGACCCGATTCAAGTTTGCAATCCAGCCGACTTTCTCGCAGTCTAGAATCTGGAGTTAGTCGGATACAAACCAGTGCTGTTGACCTTTCAGCTCGCGTAAAGGATTTCAATACACGTGATGCTCTTGACGCAGTTTTGGACGCACCTGTACGCCTTCGAAGAGAATGGCAAGAACATGGTGCAATTGGTGCAATTACTCGCTTCCCTTTGGCAACAGTAATACTTTTTCTAATGATTACACTCTTCTTTGTAAGCCATTCGGGTTTTTATGATCGGTACCTCACTCAGTTTGATGACGATCCAAACGAAACTGACTTGAACGTCAACGGTGATTTAGAAGTCTACTTGCCGGATGGAAGTAAAGTCGGCGAATTGCTTGGACTGATTGAAGATGATTGGACAACCAACGTGATGGTCATTTACATCGAGTTAGGAGGCGGTAGAAACATCACTGACCAACGCATTCTTCAGGAAATAAGTTTCATCGAAAATCAATTGAATCCATGTATTTCTTCGTTCAACTGTACGGTCAATGGCAATCCTGAAAACGATTCAATCGTTTACATTCTCTCTCTTTCTACTGTATTGAAAGAAGTCAATTCAAGCGCACCTCGTGTACGTGAAGCATTTATCACAGAACTTGGTCAACTTGGTTGTGGAGTTGGCCAAGACGATTGTCTAACTGCGCAAGCAGCAGAGGAGCTCAACGATGCGTTAGCTCTCACCGACGAGCAATTTGGTGGTGGTTATGAAATACCATCTCAAAGGACAATAGATATCGTCATCAATGAGATGTATGAGGATGATGGCTCCCCAACGCCGGGTCTTGAGAAACTGGCGCGAGATATCAAGGGGGACGAAACCAGTCAAAATGAAGAATCAAAGGACACGCCGGATGGAACTCTTGACAGAGCAATCATGGCAGTTGCAGTTTCTGATAAGGTATCTGCCAAGGAAATTATCCGTAGTACAGAAGAAAATATATCTCGTATTTCTAAGCTTGAACGCCCATGTCTTTTCAATGCTGATGGAAGTCCAGACAACGGCGAAGGTCTTTGTGTGTGGAATGAAGACATCATGTCCGATGAACAAAAAGAACGGTACAACCCATCAGACTCTCAGTCGCCTACGCTCAATGTCTTGCACCTAAACATGACGCTGACCGGACCAGTTCCAATTACCAATGCGGTAACCGACCGAACATTTGACATGTTTTGGGATATTTTCCCTATGGCAGTTGTATTGGTAGCAATCGGTTTGTTTGTATTCCATTGTGACATTCTTCAAACCGGTCTTACCGGTTTCAGGCCTCTTCAAGGCTTGAAGGTGGTTATCATTGCGGGATTGCCAACTTTATGTGCTGTATTTTGTACCTTGGGCATAATAGGTTGGTCAAATTATGAAGTGACGATGACGGTAATTATTGTCGGACCAATATTACTTGCGTTAGGTGTTTCGTACGGTCTCCATATTACGAATCGTTATGCAGAAGAGGGCGGAACCAAGGCCGAAAAGATGCGGGGCGCCCTCTCTTCAACTGGCAAAGCAGTATTTCTTTCTGCTGTGACAACAATCATTGGGTTCATATCGCTTGTATTTACGCCAATGGCGCCGATTCAAACTGTCGGAATTGCACTCTCTGGAGGGATTGTTGTTGTTTACATCCTAACGATGTTCATGGTTCCAAATCTCACCCTTCTTCTTGATTTGCGTAAACCGAAACATCCCCCGCTCAAACCGTTTGAATTATTGGTCGAGATACCGGTGAAGTACAACAAAGGAGTTATCGGTGTATTCATGTTACTGATTATTGTTTCTGCAACATACGGACAAGCAAATGTCGAAGAAAATATCGACATGCTCAAGATGGCGCCAAATGACGAACCATCCGTCGAAACAATGGACCTGTACAGTAAAGAGTTCAATTCAGGCCAATTGGGTATGGTTCTTGTTCAAGCAAATTTAACGGGTGATACTTCAATAGAAGTTTCTCAACAAGACCCTGCCGAGAATTTACGACAAATCGAAACATTGGAGGGCTTGATCAACGACATCGATGACACAACTGCTGTTTCTATCGTTTTCTTGATGAAATCATCAGGTATTGCTCCAACCATTGAATGCGATGGATGCAGTGAATTTGTTCAGTCCTTACCATTGGTGCCACAGGATGTGAAGGATACAGCCAGCATACTTTTGGATACAAGCGTGACCCAAGATGCATCGTTCTGGGACCTTTTGACATCTCCCGATGCATACGGTTTGCCAGCCTCACGCCAAAGTGAAGTCTTTTTGCTCAATGTCTTTTACTCTTCGATAACTGATGAAACTCGCGAAATTTTCATCAGCAAAGATTTCGATCGAAGCCTGATACTTGTTGACATGCCATACCTACCGGTTTCAATTACATCTTCGAATGTTGATACAATTAATGACCACACCTCGACTTTCACCGGCACTGAACCCGGAAATTATGCTACAGAATTAACCGGTGTTGCTTCTACAACAATTGAAGTAAATACTCTCATCGTTGGTTCGCAGTGGACATCTCTCGGATTTGCAGTAATTTTAACCCTCATTACTCTCGCAATTGTTTTCAAAGATATTCGATATTCAATATGGACGACATCTCCTGTTATTGCGACCGTCGCTTTGCAATGGCTCGTAATGTGGCGAATGGATGTCGATCTCTCACTTGTTACGGTGATGATTGGTTCAATTTTAGTTGGCGTTGGTGTTGATTTCTCCATTCACATTTCGAACCGAATTCGAGAACTTGGTG
>JASLVU010000126.1 GCA_030741225.1 Candidatus Poseidoniaceae archaeon
CTCGAACATCCAACGCCCCTCGGAAAATGTATGGGAATCCGAGTACATTGTTCACCTGATTCGAATAATCCGAACGGCCTGTTGCGATAATAGCATCACTGCGAACTTCAAGAATTTCCTCAGGAGTGATTTCAGGAGTCGGATTTGCAAGTGCGAATATTATTGGTTTACTGGCCATGGAACCAATCATCTCCTTGCTCACAAGGCCTCCTCTAGAGAGGCCAAGCATGACGTCTGCACCAGAAAGAGCGGCTGCTAAATCACCGGGTTCTCGATCGTGTGCAAACGGTGCTTTGTATTCGTTTAACTCTCCTGCTTCAAGACGGGCCTTGGTTACGATTCCTTTACTATCAACCATCAAAATTTTCTCTCGAGTTACGCCGATGGAAACATAGTGATTAGCACATGCAATGGCACTTGCACCAGCACCAATCACGACGACATTGATATCTGCAAGTTCCTTTTCCTGCAACTCAACGGCATTCAAAAGTGCTGCTGCAGAAATTATTGCTGTGCCGTGTTGGTCGTCATGCATAACAGGGATATCGGTTGATTCCGCAATTCTACGTTCGATTTCAAAGCACTCTGGTGCTTTGATATCTTCAAGATTAATCCCTCCAAAAGTTTTGGAAATATTTACTACGGTCTCAATAAAGGATTCCGGATCTTCAGTGTCGACCTCTATGTCAAAAACATCAATGTCAGCAAACGTCTTGAGAAGAAGGCCCTTTCCCTCCATCACGGGCTTACTCGCAAGGGCTCCAATGTTTCCTAAACCAAGAACTGCGGTACCGTTTGAAATAACAGCAACGAGATTACCTTTGGAAGTGTAACGATAAGCATCCTCTGGACGTTCTGCAATGTCCAAACAGGGATAAGCAACTCCAGGAGAGTAGGCAAGGCTCAACTCATGTGCAGTAGTATGAGGTTTAGTGGGTACAACCTTGATTTTACCGCGAGGTTCCAACTCGTGGTATTCAAGCGCCTCCTTTTTCAGTAAACGCTCCTTTTTTTCGCGATTCATAGTAAGTCCTTACACAACGAAGAAGGTTCTAGGTTTGAGTGTTGCGTGTAATGAGCATCCGAATGCGTCGTTCACCAAGTAGGAGGATATGCTCCGAGCAATTTTTGTACTTTTCACTAAACAACACGAAATGTGCGAAAATTGTACGAAATTAGTCGATTTCATGATATGATTCCACACGACTGAGGGGCGCGTTCAAATACCCTAAAATATCGAAGTAATACCATGAGCGAGCCCAAGTCGAACAATACCCCCCTGCGCGATGTTCACAGAGCGTTCCTGTTGGTCGTTTTGATGGTGCTCTCATCTGCCGCTCCACTTCTTGCTACACCGGTCGCATCTGCCCACGAATCTGCTGGGGAAATCGTCTGGTCGCCTGAGGGGAGCAACGATACAGGTTGGGTTCAACTTGATGCGACTGGAGCAGACCCAAACACTGGTGCCCAAGCAACGACTTCTTGGACACTTGAATTCGCCCCCGGTGCAGAATTGTCGAATGTATCGTTTCAAATTCGAGTCAACGGAAGCGACGGGCTGATGATTGAAGAACCGATGATGGTCGCAAGCGATGTTGGATTGAATCTTCTCGATTGGCGCGGGCTTGGAATGCTTGGTTCCCAAGACAGTTTTGCTGGTGCAAATCCGTATTCTGGCCGAATGAGTCCAAACAGTGACTCTGGCGCAACATGGACTCTACCCTCTGATGCTGTAATTACAGAATTGATTATTCAAGCATTAGCTCCTGTGGACCCTGTCGTCGCTCTCGAACCCTTGGAATTGGACATTACGTCCGCAGTTTCTCACCCTCTCGACGGGAGAATGTATCTCGCAATCGAGGACACTATCTACACTTTGGACTATTCAAATGACCCACTCATCATTGATGTTCTTGAAATGAATTCTGCCGTTCACGAACTTGTTCTAGACACAACAAACAACCTGCTTCATGTCTTAACTGAAGACGACGGTTTCTTTGCATATTCTCTAACTGACACGAGCGAACAAAACGGCTTACCATTTCCAACCTCTGCTTCCCCCACTGGAAACGATTGGAATTTCAAACAATTCATGCTCGCTACCAACGGCTTCGTGTATGCTGCACATAATGGTGGCATTGCGCAATGGGACGGTGCTTCTTGGACATTCCCAATGTCAAAAACAACCGATGGTGAACCTCTTGACATGCTCGAAGTAAACGGTGTGCTCTATGTCTCGTTTGATGATGAAGGTGTTGTCCGATGGGATCTTAATTCTGCAAGTGCTCTCTCGAGTTGGTCGACTGCAAACAGCCTCCACTCCGATGAAATTACCGAGATGATGGTTTCAGGAAATCAGTTGTTGTTTGCATCTCCGTCAAACGGTTTGGCGAGATACGACTGGAGTTCTGGTTTCTGGTTATCGACTTGGAATGATGGCAACTGGCTCTCCAGTAATTCAATATCTGGAATGGCTCGATCTGGTTCAGATTTGTTTATACTCAACGGAGATGAACTGCGAGTTTATGATGCGTCTATCGGCGTCTTTACCGGTTCAATTCCTATCTCAAATTTAGGGCTCAGCGGAGAGGGTGAAGATTTGATTGTTTGGCCAGCACTTGGCGCACGTTCCCCTACAAATGAAATGTTACTTCTTGGCAATGGCTTCGGCTCGTTTGCAGAACTTACTCCTGGCAATACGCCCCTTCAAACCGGAACGTTACTCATTGGTAGTGGCCCGACCTCCTCGGGAATGCAAGATGCTACTGAACTCAACGGTGTTGTGTTTGTTGCTGCTGACGATTACATGAACCGATTCGACACTCAGGCCTCTCGATGGTTACAACCAATTTTTCTCGGAACCACTGTAAATCAATTGATAAACGATGGTTCGCATGTTTTCATCGCTTCAGAAAGTGGACTTCACCAGATGCACAACAACGGCACATTACTGCAAACATGGGATTCTTCGAACACTGATTTGGAACAAGATGACATCATTCGCGTCGCTTCCGATGGGAACACTGCAATTGGAATAACAGGCCAAGGACAAATGGTACGTGTCGATTTGACTGGAGTCAATCCAGTTGAAGCCCCAGAATATGATTCGGCAGCAGTCGACTTGGCGTTGTTCGGTAACACAGTGTATCTTGCAACCAACAACGAAGGTGTGTTGCGATATGATCTCTCCAACGATTCTTGGCTCACTCCTTGGATTTCGACCGGAGTCAACAACGCAGACAATGTTCCAGTTGCAGTCACGGGAGACATACTTTACTTTGGAATCCCGGGATATGGAGTTGCTCGAAAAGACCTTGCTACTGGCGAATTGATGACGCCTCTAACAACCTCAGGAAACAATCCGGGTCAAGGCTCCTCCACAAGTATACTTCCTAGCAGCAACATCTATGCGCTCGAAGCCGATGGAAGCGACCTCTACATCGGAACCAGTAATGGCGCAGTCAAATGGGATGGTTCGAGTTCATCTTCATTCCAGACTGGAGGCAACTGGAATACCCGACCTCAACAGTATTTTGATTTCGCCGTTTCAGGGGGAACGGTCTATGTTGCTACAAACATCGGTGTATGCGCATGGGCAAGTAACCAGGTCTCATCATCAAATCCTAATTGCTTGAATGTGTATGACGGTATGCCAAACTGGGCTACGTACTCGGTCGAAGCAGACGGTTACGGATACATTTTCGGAGGAACGAATTCTGGAGTTGGAATAATCACTGCATCTCCTTACGAAGTCATCGGAGAATGGGAAGCTGGTGAACAAACCCAAAATGCACCAGTAGAAGTCATTGATGATATTGCATACATTGGCCTAAACGGTATCGGCGTGGCGAGATATGAAATCTCAACAAATTCATGGTTGTCTACATGGACTGAGGATAATATCCTAGATAACGGAAATCAGTTTGTCACTGGACTGGTTGCTGACTATGGGCGACTTGCTGGTTCTGGACTTGGTCCCGCAAATCCAGAACAATTATGGATTGGCGGAGAGGATGGTTTCCAATTAATTGATGTGGTAAACGGAGTTGAAATATACGATATAGAAAAGTCCAGTAATTTGTTTGCTGGCAGCGGTAATCCTCACGACATGATTGTCGATGGGAACGTCATGTATTACAACGACCGTACAAGTAGCGATAATGTATTCCGTATCGATATTGCTAACTTTACGAGTTTGAGTTCCTTGGATGCTGGAGCTGAATTGAATGAAAACGGCGGCGATGTTAACGGAATGAACATCGTTGATGGCAAACTCATGGTAAGCGTTTCATCTGGGCAATGGTGGAACACTGATGGCTCCGGAGGCATCGCACAATGGAATATTTCAAGCAGTTCTTGGGAACAAAGTATACTCCCTATCGGCCAAGTTGACCGAGTCACTGCATATGAATCAACGACTGGAAATCTTTGGACCTCATGGGGCGAAAGCAACCTTGAACTCATCGCACCGAACGGCACCACGATTGGAACATGGGATGAGAATGATTTCAATTTCCCGATTCGAGAAATTCTTGAATACAATGGCGAAGTTCTGTTTGCAACAGAGGATGGAGTTGCTCGATACAACGAGACTACGAATCAGTGGTTATCGCTGTGGGATGAAGGAAACGGTCTCCCAAACAACGCTGGGGACCGGATTTACGAATTGTGGACAGACGGTACCAATCTTGTCGTTGGTGGTGGAGATGTCAGCGGCTTCGGCCAATTCAGAAGTGGCTCGGTTTCACACTGGGACGGAACCCAGTGGGATCAATACACCCTAGGCCAAAGTGGCACTCCAAACGGATATCCACTTTCAATGGCGATGTGTGGTGGAGTTCTGAATATTGGCGTATATGCGAACAATGGTGGAGTTGTTCGTCTAGACCTTACGAACAAGACGCTTCTTGGCTCATTTACCCAAGCAGATTGGAACGAAAATTACGGCGAAGTTGCCGGAGTTGCTTGCGATTCTACAGATACATTGTATGTGGCGTTTTACGAAGACGAGGCAGACATCAAAAAATACAGTTATTCATCTGGTTCTTGGATTACCCCAATCACATCTGCGACCAACGGTTTACCGAGCGATAGAGTATGGTGGGATGCAATCGGCTACGAAAACGGACAACTTGTACTTGGTCACGGAATTGGGTTGTCGGGTAACAACATCATCGGTGGAGGATTCACCATTATTTCGACTTCTGGCAACTCAAATGCCCAAGCCAGTGTCAATGGTGCTGGTTCATCTGTAACTTCGTTCCAATGGCTCGGAAACGAATGGCTTGTCGGTCAAGCAGGCGGTTCGTCTGGATTTAGTAAAGTCGAGACTATCGGTTCACTTGGTCAGAACACCATTGCTACACTTCCAGGACTTGTGAGTGGGCAAGTGACATCAATGAATGGAAA
>JASLVU010000127.1 GCA_030741225.1 Candidatus Poseidoniaceae archaeon
CTGGGGGATATTCAGGAATAGGTTGTTGACTCATCATCTCCTCCTCCTTTGCTTTGAATTCGTTGTTTTATCACTTGATAAATCACGTTTGATTTTGTCGGTTGAACCATCACCGGACTTCGTTTTTTTCGTAATGTTCGGCTTCCAATAAGGTGCTCTGTTGAGTGACTTGACCTCGACTTCGATAATGACCATCGCATCAGATGACAGTCCTTCTCCATCTGAAACCCTCACGATGAACTCATTACGCCCTTCATTTTGATTCGATGGTATTCCGGTTAAGATTCCATCGGGAGAAAGAGTCAACCAATTCGGTCCTGATGTTAACTTGAAAGTCATGGTGTCATCCTCATCTTCATCAGCAGCAAACTGGGATAAGTCAAATGTATATTTTTGATTTGATTGAGCAGGAATTGCCTCAATTTCGGGCAATTCGGTTCGAGTTACAGGAGGAGAGTCTTTTGGCTTTGAAACTGGTTGCGGTAGAGGTTTTGGCTCAAATCTCCTTTCGACCGTTGATATCTTCGATTGTCTTAACTTCCAGTTTTTTGGTACAATCGAATCAATCTTGTCACTTTTTTCTTCTGCATCATGAGACCAACATACTTTAGAAATTCCATCGGGAGAAAGGGTGCTGTTGGGGACGAGTTTCGTCCACATGCTTGCACGCAATACCCCGAGAACCTGTTCAGAACTTGCTCTAAATGCGAGAACGGAATTTACATCGGTTGTTTCATCGGTTTCGATGTCAATAATTGCCGGACCTAAGAATTCGTCTTCTGCCTCAACACTCCAGACATACGCGTAGCCATCCGAACGCTCAATAACGCTGGGCTCATCTCCATGTTCAACGCCTTCCATGGCCAATTTCACTTTGGGTTGACAATTTTCTAATGTTCTTACAATGACGACAAATGTCCGGATTTTGGATGATGAATATATTCGAATGTTATCAATTTTTGAAAGAACCTCACCTGCACTAAATAGAGAGATATTTTCCATGATTTTTCGAGATGGTGATTCTTGTGCTTGAATGAACATTCCCCGTGAAAGATAACGAAAATATCCAATTTGATGAACGGTTGAAAGACGTTGGAATCCGATACACGATAGTGCTCCATTAGGATACATCTCAGAGATGCTTCCTGCTGATGGTTCAATTTCAGAATCAATCAGTTCTCCTCCTCCCATACCTTGTATCGTAAACATTCGGGTTCCTTCAGGCAACCCAATTTCAGTTTCTTCTTCAGAAGGTGGAATTTCGAGGTCTTGTAGAATACTGCCTGCATCTCTATGGAACGAAATTCGAAGTCCTTGGTTGCCTGAAACGACCAAGCACGGTTGATGGGAATGGACTTCAGGTCGGTAAGATTGGGGCAAAGCCCATACTTGGCGGGTGCCACTTTCGACGACAGCTCCTTCATTCACCATTGCCTTTGTACGGGAGTTTCTTTCAATCCTGTTTTGATGACCAGAACCAAATTGTGGCATTTTGACTTTGTTTTGAGGTGTATGGACAGGTTCTGGTTTTGTTTCTTCGAGAATTTTTAATGTCGATGTAGGTCGTCTCGAAACGGAGACTCGGGGTAAATCCACTTGGTTCGGATAGTCCGAAACAGTTGTCAAATCAGATGAATTGTTCTGCGATTTTTCGATTTGGCCAATTTGGACAATTTCTTGCAATTTTGGAATGAGAGGTGGTTTTTTGTCTGTTGAGGGGGTAGTGTTAGGAATTGTTTGTCGAATTTTGAGTGGATGATTTCCACCTAGACCGCCATCTAGCGTGATAATGCGAGGTGGTGACCGTCGTCGAAGAATGCGTGCTTGATGATTATTCATCGAATCATCCCTCCAATATCTATGCCTCGCTGTTCTACAACATCATGTTCGAAATTGGCAGATGTAGTCTCGGCTCGAATACGAATTTTTTCTTGATTTGCTTTCAGAATATCAGGATTTCCTGCAATTGTCAAAATATCTTGCAGCGATGCGGGGCGGGTTCTTTGGACTTTAATTGATTCAATTTCAGGAGTTGTTGATAACTTTGGAACTGCACTGCCAATAATCGGATTAGAAACAGTACCTTTTCGAAGGGGTAAGTTATGAATGAATGTGGATTGTTTTACCTGGTCCATTGATGTCGTGTTGGTCCAGTTTCGCGGAAGTGAACACGCACGGAACTGAAGAGATGTACCCGTCAAAAATTTCGGTTGCTGACTGCTTGGTTTCTTGAGGGCAACTGGTCTGCCATTTTTCATCTCACAGCGCCAAACAGTTTCTGGGAAGTGCGTTGCTTTGTTAATTGCAGAAATTCCATCCAGAATATTGACCGCAGAATTTCCACCAAGCGGACTGATATCAAGAGTATAGTTTGATGTAATTCCATGATCGATTCCACAAGGAGCTAACTTAATTTCATCTATGACTCCGACATTATCGATTCGCCAAGCTGAGGTGACAAGTTGTGAATCTGCCTTCACAGTGTGGCTACTCGCTGGGAAAATATGTGAACTGAACAATTCAAACTCAGGTACAACAATCCATGGGTCCTGCTGCAGACCTGAGCGCTCATTACCATCGTCACATCGAACCAATCCATCTGGAATTTGTGATGAGAAGCACTCTGAACTAAAGTCAGAAGCGAGAGAATCGAGTTTTTCCGAAAGTTGTAAGACATGCTTGTTGACAAATTCATCGAAGCCAATTGCTTTGAATTCCGTTGCACTGTTGGCGCCGAATTTTACGGTAAAACTGATGAATGCAACGTCAATCTTTGCAGTTCCTCTCATTTTTGGCCCTTCAATTTGCAAATCTGCACCCAAGGATGCTTTCAGAGTGCCCAGCCAAGTCTTGAGTCTCACAGATACGCCAATATAAATTCCAAAACTGTAGTAGAATGGGTCAAAGACGACCAGAACATCGACGCCGGCTCTAAATGCAGCACTTAGCGAACCTGCTTTGAATGTCGCTTCGAGCCCTCCTCCAAGCATCACAGCTGACGTACATACAGTGAAGTAAGCACCTCCTTTAATCGTCAATTTTGACATCGGTTTCCAATTTATTCCAAGTCGCGGGACTTCTGGATAGTACGATGGAGCTTTGAACTTTGGATGATAGCCGCCAACAGAGAGAACAAATTCACCTCTTGAAAACCAACTAACCAATGCAAATCCACCGGTCAAACGACAATTTTTGTCGAATAGGTACGAAGCGTCAGTCAGTTGAGCTTGGACCCATAGCAAATTTTCAGATGAATCGTAGTAAGCCAAGAATGCAAGTTCAACATAGCCGATGTTAAGTGCTTCAGTTGGTAAATGGAGTGTGGATGTACCTAAAATTCCGATAGTAAAACCATCTGAGATTTTAACAAACAAGACTGCTTTGGTATCGATGACTTGGAACGATTTGAATTTCACACCAACGGCAAACCAAAGGCTTCCTCGCTTGGCAGGCAGAGCATCACGTATCGATTCTAAGGCCCCCATAGGGTCATCACCAAATCCGTTCAAAGCACGAATAAAGGGGCTATTGGGCACATCACTGACCTCTGGCAGAATCAATTGTCGATTGAGTCCAAGACCACCTGCTAAACCGGTTACAAAGAACATCGGTGGTCCACCAATTGGGAAATCGAGTGCTGCAATAACAAAGCAGGTTACATAAGAATCGCTATCAGAAACCGGAACTCGGCCAAATGCCCCTATGGCAGAAATCGCCATACTGCTCGTACTGATTGTACAAAGTCCTTGATATTCTAGATATGGATTTCCGTTGGAATCTGTTAGAACAGTCTTTCGTAATGCACCTGCAATTTCAAACGCTGGCCCGGTGTATGCGATTGCACAACCTGCCATATCGTATTTCCATCCGTTTGAATTATCACCCTTGACATCTGATAACTTGAACAAGGGTAGAGATACCGATAAGTCATCAACTTGAGCAAGGAAACCTGCGATTTCTGCTTCCCCGTCGATGAGTATTGCTATTCTTGGTTCATCAGATGATATTCCGAAGTCATCGACGTAGTTTTCAGAATAAATTTTGACACCAATTTGAGCAATTTTAATCGGTCCAAATTGCTTGTTTATTGGGAACCAGCATTCTGCAGCACCGTGCATGCCGACCTGAACATCCGCAGTGTGATATTTTGAAATTGACAAGTCAAAGGTTGGACGAATAGCCTCCTCTCCATCATCGCCGCCAGATAGAACACCGGCTGCCATGCCGTTACCACCGTCCGATGAACCATCGCCTCCAAGCGATATACCAAAGTCGTCCAAATCGATTCTTCCCCCTATCTCAACGGCGTTCGTTCCAGTA
The DNA here is from genome assembly GCA_030741225.1 of Candidatus Poseidoniaceae archaeon. GTDB lineage: Archaea > Thermoplasmatota > Poseidoniia > Poseidoniales > Poseidoniaceae > MGIIa-L1. The sequence continues at coordinate 4,321 of JASLVU010000127.1, forward strand.
AATGTAAAGTCGACACACGTGGTCAATGTAATGGCATTGAGCAAGAGGAAACCATCAAGCAGCGGTTTTCTATCCTTCTTCGAAAGTCGAAGAGCAAGGTGCCCTATCTCAAGGCTAAAGTAAGGTTCGAATGGAATACCTGTTGTAACCGTCGGGTGAAATCTTAGCATTTGTAAGGTAAGTCCTTGAGCGAATTCGCCAGAAGTCTTGGAATCCCAGGTTTCGTACTCCGAACCATCCACTGGCTCACGAGTGCTGAGTTCAAGTTCCAATCCTCCAATGTCGAATTTTATTTTTTCATCAAAATTGAAATTAAGGCCAAAATCCATGGTACCGGAATCATCTTCTTGGACATTGAGATTAATGCTGAAATCAAAATCAGTATCTTGCTGTTGATAGAGTAGAACTGTACCAATTACAACTTCACGAACCATGTCCATTGCCCCTCTTAAGAACACGTCGTAGACGTTTTGGGAATTGCTTGGATATGGGAATTCAGTATCAGAATTTTGGCTTTTTGAATAGTGATCGATAATATCGCCGATTCCCCGAATATTGATGAAGAGTAGAGAAGATGTTCCAGGGTCGACTCCAATAGGAACTCCTCGAGTACCCTTCCATGCGGTGCTGTTGCTACTCGGCGGGGCCACAGTACCATTTGTGTATGAGCATATTCCGAAGTGAACCAGCCAATCTCCAATTATAGATAGGTCACGCAATATTTCCTTGTAATCATCTAGACCACTGCTCCAACCTGGATTGTACAGCGGAGTCGTTAGGAAAGATTGGACTGCAGGAACTTGCTCAATGAAATCGAGCGCAGTATTTGCGGCACCAATAGCCAGTGCACCCAAATTTGGTATTCCATAATCGAATTGGTTTGAAGGATAGAGTCGAATCCAGAAACTATTTCCGGAAATGTCGACTGGGTCTTGCAAATGATTTGAAGCAGATGTATCGACACCCGAACTCAACAAAATTCCAAGTTGGTTGTTTGTAAAGTCAAATCGTATTGCCGGTTGAATTTGGAATGG
>JASLVU010000128.1 GCA_030741225.1 Candidatus Poseidoniaceae archaeon
GTTCGCAATCAAAAAGGAGCCGTTATGATGCTTCTTGACCATGTTGGTGTTCGTAGTCTTGAACAGGAGCGCGTAACAGGTGCTCTTTGGCGCCGCGTTCAGAAATTAGCAATTGCAGTCGAAGGCGAATTGAAAACCTCGGACGGTAGACTCATGGGAAGACTCGATTTGCTTATGGGGGATATCAATGATGAAGGCCAATTGGTTGGCTGGTTGGTTGCAGATTTGAAGACGGGGAGAACCCCTGAACTCGAATTAAAAACAGAAGTAAACCGTCAATTACGAATGTATCGAGACATTCTACTGGCAAACAATCCAAATGCACCCAATGTGCGTACTGAGGGATGGTACACTCAAAACGCTTCGAAGTGGGCCGCCAAGGGAGATAATGTCTTGGAACAAGCGTATGCAGCTTGGCAAGCTACCATCCCAACACCCATGCCTATGAATCCAATCATTGGGGAATCCTCCTGTGGCGGTTTTTGTGATTGGAAGGCTTGGTGTCCCCACTGGTGGAATTGGCGTCATGAGAATAAAACTCTACACAAAGGAGATTTTTCCGATGCTGTTGTTTTGCTTCAAGAATACGATGAATCATCCGGCTCTGCCGTGTTGGAATTATGCGAGCCAGCAGATGAAAAGGGACGGGCAATGCCAACAGGCGTTCGAAAATCTGCTCGATTTGATAACCGGGGTAAAGAAGCACTTGACGAGGTTCTGTCAGAAGGCCATCAAGGCCCATTGTTTCTTGGCTCAATCATGACACAGGGGCGGGCTTGGAGAATAGGGCATTGGTGCGATGTTTTACCATGGAAACCGTTGCCTGATGGCGTTGAATATCATAGGGCTGAACAGGGGAGTTAAGATGAGTGGAGAATTTACTGTTCTTTTCTTAATCTGCTCGTTCCCGATTGGAATGTTTATTCTCTTTTTATTCGCTTCAAACTATTTCAGTTCAAATCTTCAGAGGGATTATGTGAATTGTGCTCAAAGACTTGAATTTCAGTATGTGCCTCCACCAAAGAAATTCGAATTCAAGTTGGCAGGTTTCCGCCTCGGCCTTCCTTCACTTGTAGGACACATTCATCATTTGCAATGTCGTATTTATCTTCGGCATGTGAACGGCGGCAAAAGAACCAACAAAACACACACACTTTTCGAAGTCTACCTCCCCTATCATCTTCAATTAGGGCTTGACATAAAACCACAGATTGCAGTTATTAGTTTCCTTTCAAGTTTCGTTGGCAACAGCGACATTCAAGTGAATGATTCAGTCTTCGATGAGCAATTTCACATTCAGGGCCACGATCCAAATCAAGTGTATCAGTTCTTAAATTCTGAAAGAAAAATGGCGATATATCATGCTCAGCAGGCAATGTATCATCAAGCGACCCTTCAAATCACTGACACGATGGTTCAAGCCCATGTTCGAAATTTAGTCCGCTCACCTGATGAGATGATACACATCATGAAACAATTGGTTTCAGTAGCAAAAACCCTTCAGCCGAACCAATAATATTCATCAAAACATGTACTTCTTCGCCCACCTTGGAGGCATTCATATGAATCTTGAAACCTTCCGAACCTGCTGATTCATAAAGCGCCGATTAAAGCATTCTCACTGGTGAAGCCGCAATGGTGACAGTTGCAGATGTGGAAAAGGCTCAACAGGCATGGGGAGAGGGAATCGTTGCAATTTCTTCGGCACACGGTTCAGGTGAGGATTACGTTGGGCGCGCAACAACCCATGTAGAATCTCTTTATGCATACGGAATGAGCCCTGTTTTGTTTAAGCCGACCATGGCCGCAGTGCAACAATTTCGTCCAACATTTGATGAGGCTTTATCGTATTTTACTGCATCCAATGGCGCATGTCCTGAAGACACGGGTTTTGCAATTCAGGGTTGGACAAAAGTCCGTTTTGAGAACCAAAATATGATTCTCAATGAATCTTCAGCGATTGCCATGGGAAACTATTTTTTTACATCACCGGAAGGCAACGAAGTTAAGGTAGAATTTACTTTTGGATATCTTCTCGATTCGACAGGAGCACTACGAATCCAGCTCCATCATTCCTCATTACCTGCTAGCAGCGATTCGTGAAGGTGTGCCTAGCGTTATACTCGATTGCATGGTTCGTTTCCACGAAAATGGCGCCTTTGTTTAGATGCTGAAGTAACGGTAGCGGCCCCGAACTGTGAGTTGAATTCAATGACTGACTGTACTGGATAATCGAATCGAGTGTAAATTCTGCCTCTATTTTCCCAACCTCGACATGAATGTATTGTTTTTGAAAATAAACATTTGAATAGAGATATTTCCTAGGGGTGCCATGGTTCACAACGAAGTCTACCAGAGAATCACTTCAATTCTTGATGGTGAAGAAGATTGGATTGCTGCAATGGCAACGGTAGCATGTGAATTGCACAATGCCTTCGACCACTATCATTGGACAGGATTTTATCGAACGACTTCGCCAGGTATGCTGAAAATTGGCCCTTACCAAGGTGGCCACGGGTGTCTGTACATACCATTTGACAAGGGCATTTGTGGGGCTGCAGCTATGACTGGCGAGACACAAGATGTACCAAACGTTCACGAGCGTCCCGAACACATTGCCTGTAGTTCGACCACCAACAGTGAAATCGTGGTTCCTGTGAAAAATTCCAAAGGTGAAGTTGTAGCTGTTCTTGATGTGGACTCAGATGATTTTAGTGCTTTTTCGAAATCCGATATAGAATTGGTTGAGCGCGTTTGCGCATGGCTGGGCTCAACGTATCATTGAATCTCATTCAAACAGATTTTATTGAACACTTATGTCGGTTAAGTGCAGGACTCAAAATGGCCCAAAAAGAATTTCTAATGCAGACTTTAACCATCCTTTTCGAACAGCCATAATTACCGCCAATATCAGAAACAAACCGTAGAATAAACTCCACATGATTCACCCAAAAGAAAGAGTTGTAAGAACAATTCTATTACGAAACATACGGGTATTCAGCCCCGGTTACGTATTTATACGATGATTTGCAGTTTGAAACAGAGCAATCAACCTCTTTGAGAATTAGGATTTGTTTAAACATGTCAATATTCATCAGTAAAGAAGCGAAAGACAAAGCCCAAGGTTATTGGTTTGGGTTGTTGATTCCACTCCTCGCTGGATGGGGGGTTTCGCTCTTTTCAATGGCCGCTTTGATGTCTCGTGACGTACCTGAACGGCCCGACTACATCGATTATTTTTTCATGACTGGATGGATTTCCGGCGGCCTTGTTGTCCATCCATTGTGTGCATGGTGGGTACTCCTTCGTGCGAAAATAGTTGGAAACGCCCCATGCATTAAAGGAGCATATATGTCAATAAAATTGTATATCTTATGGATATTTTTTCTTTTGTCGATGACAATCATTAGTTTTGTGTGGGGCGAGTAGAGATGTCATCCACAAACCCGGAAATCGCAGAAGAGAAAGTGAAGGTGACTTGTCTTTCTTGCAACAAAAACATAGCAGTTCCTGTGAACTTTTCTGGGACTGTTCGCTGTCCCCATTGTTCAAACGAGTTGCGAGTTGTCTCCTCAATTAAGGGAGCAAACATAGCGGTTGATGAAGAGAATTTATTGATCATTGACATGGTTACAGACCGGAGGTTTTGGATTGGTTTAGCAGTTCCAGCAATGGCTCCAATCATAACTATGGTTTTGCTTATGTTAGGAATTCATCAACCAGGTTCTCCTGATATCATGGGCGTAATTTGGTTCAGTTGTTCACTGTGTTTATGGCCAGTAATAGGCCTTAGTATATCGGTTAGTAGTGGTACGTTTGTCAAGAGTTTTCGAACAGGTGCCCGTGTTTCTGCAATTGTTGCTTTGGTAATTGCATTTTCTGCGTGGGCATTGGTCTTCATGTGGATAAGTGGTGGAGTTACAAATTGAGTTGTATCTTCGTTTATTTTCTCAGTAGTTTTGAACGGCATAAGAGGGATTTCGAACCTTTTTGCTATGCATATGCAACCATTATATATTCGCTAAACCTCAGAAAGTTCATGACAGGACAGATTTCAGAAGACGGTAATTACATGTGGGATGGAGCAAATTGGATACCAAATCCAAATGCACCTGCACAGCAAAACAGCGGTGCAGCACAAGGAATAGCCGCTGATGCGGGTGTTCAATCGGTGGTTGAGAGCTCCGCTATAGCAACAACTCCAGTGACCCCACAAACCATGGTTCAAGCAGAGGGCTCTGCGGGGGTGTACGGTACTGGAACTTGGAAAATACAAATGGCGGACTCGGGCCTCGGTATGTTTTTCCTTCGAATTGGGTGTTTATTGGTCAATGTATGCACGCTCTTCTTGGCTGTTCCATTTACAAGTGTGATGTATTACAACGCCTGGGCATCAAAAGTAGATATCGATGGTCGGTCACTCAAGTTTACAGGTAACGCCGGTGGATTTTTGGTTACATGGATCAAAACATTGCTTTTGAGCACCATCACTTTTGGAATATATTACATTCTCATCGGACGTAAGAATGTTATGCGGTGGGTGGATTCAAACCTGACTTGGGCATAATATTCAAGTTGAGTGAAGAAATATTTCTTTTTGATATATTCAAGCCACGAAGAAGAACCATGCAGCGCTCATTAATTTGAGTTGTATTCAATTGCATAAGGCTCAGCATCATTGTTTTTGAAAAGAACTATTTGATGAACTGTCTTTTTCAGGACATGAACCTTCATGCTTTAGCCCGCCCCACAATGCAGGTGAATCTTTGGGCTTCGCTTGGTTATGGAGTGTTCCTTTTGGCTGCTCCTGATGTGTTTTGTGATTTGCTTAAGGCAGAAGCAGTAAACACCGCGTGGTTGCGAACAATCGGTGCTGCTTTGCTTGGAACGAATGTGTTGGGGAGTTGGTTATGGCTGAAAAACCCATCACTTGACATGGGGCGAGTTCAAACATTAACTGCAGGACTTGAAGCATTTGCAATGGCACTTTCACTCCTCCTAGGAGAATTTACAGCAGAAAATATCTGGATGGTCCAAGCATCGGTTGTTTTAGCATTTCTAGTGACAATCGGGCTGTACTCCTCGTCATTGAGTGCGTACTATGAGCCGTGATTTGGCGTGATATAGACGGCTTCGAATGTTCTCAAAAGTCATTGATTCCAAGGTATTCTCGAACCTTTCCTCGCCCATTTTCATCCTCAATGCCTTTGGGAGAGAGTAACCAGTGGATGTAACGAGGGTCTTCGTTGTAAACCTCTTGCACGTCTCT
>JASLVU010000129.1 GCA_030741225.1 Candidatus Poseidoniaceae archaeon
ACCGACATCCCTCCGCTCAGCCGCACGCAAGAGTGCAATCAAGTTTCGGCTTACATCCCTCATTCCACCATCAATTGCTTCGTCAGCCGTTACGCTCCAAGAGCGTCCGGAAAGAGCAAGCCGAAGTTTTCGCACATCATCATTGGACAGAAATCCTCGAATGTTGAGCCCTCCATGACCGTTGTGATATCTGTCGTGCTCAACGTTTGATGGACCACATCGTTGTGTGAGAGTTTCAAGAAGTGACACAATCGTTTCATAACTCTCGCTATCACTTGCACCTCTTCGATTGTTTGGCCGAATGAATTCATGCATGTAATTGAGAGGAGAACCATCGCCCCAAGGGAAGCGACCAATTTTTTCTCTTAATTTTCCATCACCAATAGGCATCGGTCTCCCTTCCCTTGACAGTTCAACGGATGAGATGAAAAGTATGGTTGCGTCATCCCATTGTATGGAATTTCGCATTTCGGGGTCATTGATTCCTTGTTCAATGAGCCTCTCTCGTAACAGCGTATCATCCTTGACCAACAGCGACCACTGAGATTCGTCACCCTTCGAGGCAGCCTCAAGTGCGTTGAGAACTTTCTCAGCGCGATGACCATCGCATGCATCTAGGGTTATGAAAGGAGTCGTGCTTCCATTGAACTTCTCAAGATCCATGTTGTTGCCCCCATGGCAACGGTCATAATACCTTGCATATCCTTACTTCTCACCAAACAGTCGCTTCATTCGCTCCTCACGAGTTTCAATTTTTTTATCGCCACTCTCAATTTCTGAGCGGAGGGATGCGAGACGTCCGGATGCACTTGTATCCATTTCATCTTCAATTTCAATAACGTCTTCGTTTTCAGTTTCTATTTGCTCGGTCGATTCAAAAATTTCTATCATTGAGTCCACAGTAGGTTCACTGATTGGTTCAAACGAAAATTCATCATCATCCTCTTCTAAATTCGAATCAACTTCTTGAATAAGGGCATCTTGATTTTCTGTGATATCGGCAGCACTGGTAAGAGCTACTTTCTTTTTCACAACATGTTGTTGTACCCCCACGGGATTGAACAGGCCGGCAAAATATGAAATTATGAGAAGTATGGAAGCCACAGCAATGATTACGAGAAGGTCACTTTGCTCTACTGCAGGATTCGCTTCGGCCGAAAATTTGGCGACTTTGACATTGTCGTCAGGATTATCATCGACATCGTAAGGAGAATCGCACATGAGTGTTGCTTCAAGACGACTACCGTCTTTGACGCCGTCAACATTACTTATCAACACCTTTGGAGCATTGTCGGAACTCACAAGGTCAACGATACGTACTGTTGACCACGGGTTACTTGAGGAAGAGTCAATATCGACAATATTGATTCGACATGTGACCGCTGAAAGTCGCTGGTACTCTTTTCTCTGGATATTAATTGTCAAATCACCTTCATCCGCAGTGAACGAAAATATACCGATGTTCCACCCACTACTTCGAGCAACAACTGTTAGATTTGTATTCTCAAGTGTTCGTCCAAAGGAATCGATAACAAGGAGTTCGATGAAGACTTCACCAGCATCTGGATTCCAACTTGTTACGTTCACATCGAATGTGCCGTTTTCGTTGATTCCAAGTGTAATCGAATTATCCGTAAGCCCAATCTCAGCACCGTTGGAACTTACCAAGAACATGTTTGCGAGTAACAAATCTGAACCAGATGAGACGTCACAAGACCCAATAGTTCCAGTCAGTACCTCCGTACCCAATTCATCGAACAGTGTTTTATCGAGGGTGCAATCGATATCAACGTTAGGCAATTCATAACCTGCCAAATACAGAGAGTAGGATTCATTTGGATTATCGCTGGATGTTAAGATAATCTCTTGATACGAATTGGTCATGGAAATCAAAATCTTGTTATCAGATACAGTGAATTCTGAATTGCTTTGGAGTTGATTTGCTGATTCAATATTGTTCATGGAAATTTGAACCTCTTTTCCAAAAGATGCCTGTTGAACAGGTGTCGAGTCAAAAGCAAACTCACTGATTTCCACCTCGATACTCAGCAATTGAAGCCCAAGACTGGGGTGGGTAATTTCCAGTGTAGCCAAGAATCGTTCTCCGTTCCAATTCTCCCCGGGAATGAGATTGAGTGGAATCCCAATGATTTGATTGGGAGCAACCACCATTTGACTAGGTCCACTTGTTGTCCATCCAGTTGGCAAGTCGGCGACTCCAATTTGAAGAACTGCAACATCATTACCGTTATTTTCAACCCAGGCAGTTGGCATTCCTCCATTTTCATTGACTCTCCATACTCCTTTGTGACCAACAGTGATATTTGGGGCATTTCCTACACGAATGGGTATATCCTGAATATTTGAACCGGAGCCATCAGAATCGCTAATTCGAATGCGTAGAATCGAAATTTCTCCAGCAAGTGCATTTTCCGGTGGCGTTACGAATAGAGTAACGGTGGTAGAATCGTCCGGGTTAACAATGTCTCCGCTATTTGGGTAACTGATATTCCATCCAGCACCGGCCTTGTTAAAATATGGGGCACGAGGGGCATTACCAAGTTGTTCAACATTGAGGGTTAAGTTTTGACCTTCTGGGTCAATTGTAAGAGAAGTGTTGGCTAAGTTGAATCTCCACCCCGACACATGTTGAACTTCAAATGTAATATTGAAGTTCTCAATCCAAATCTGATCGGAATAGACTGCAAATTGCATAAATGCTCTTGAATCGGCCCAAGCTGATTCGGGAACTGTAAAGTTCAGTGAATATCCTGAAGTTTGATTCACCTCGAGCATGCTTCCCACCAAGATATCTGCAGTCCAAAGTGAACTATCCATTCCTGCATAATCGTATGTGAACGATGGAACAATTCGCAGTGTATCGTTCGCGTTTCCAGTATTCTTTGCGTGAAAGTTAATTTCAACTTTTTGAGATGGAATTACGTTCGAACTGTTTCCTGAAGTAATGTTGATTTCCCAACGATGGTCGGGTTCAGCTTCGACAAACAGCGAAACAGAGTCAACTACATTTTCGTCTCCTAAGGAGGTCCAGAAAAATTCCAACTCAAATGGAGTTTGTGCGGGAACATCATCTCCAAGCGTAACTTGAACAGTTGAAATTGTGTATGCAAGAGAGCCCAAAGTTCGTTGTTGAAGTGAAATGAAATTGAAATCAACATTTGGTGGTGTTGTCTCTCCAGCAATCGGGTGCGCTCTTGCAGTAAGCAGGAAATCATCCTCCCCATTCCCGGGGTTTTCGAGTTTGAGCCGAATGTTTTGTGCTTCGCTAACATTCATCGAAATTGCAGAACTTGGTGTCTCTGGAAGAGGTTCCAATAGAGTAGCGAGTGAGCGGTAAATCTGTAGGACTTGAAGAGAGAAAGTGAGGTTCGAGTGAGGTGCATATTCATCTGGCGCATTGAATACATGGCGGAAAGGAACGGTGTTTGGTGGTAATACCAATGAGATAGTTCCACTCACATAACTTCCACTCGGGCCGTTCAATTCAATCGAAGAACCGTTGATAACAGCGTTTCCACCTGAGCTCCACTCCCAACCCGATTGAATCATTTGAGCATCGACCATACTCCATCGGAGAGTTCCACTTGCGGGCAAATCTGCCTCGATTTGCCAACTCAGTGTAGCATTCGGCAGGCTGCGGGTATGAAGAGGCTCTACAGTGGTTGCAACTGCTGTGAAAGTGACATCCAAGTTTTGACAGAGCGTTTCACTCCCGCTACCGATACAGAGTGTTAGAGTAGTTGATGTTGAATCTCCTAAATTTTTGGATGCAGGGACATCAAGATGGGCATACAGTTCGATATCTTCGTTCGGGTTAAGGGTTAGTGCGAAGATTTCCTCACCGTTTGCCGTGTGTAGGGACGGAGAACCACCCCAAGAAGTTGCAGTCCAGTCAATTGACGCAGTGGATTCTTGTGCGTTTCCTAAATTCTCCACCACCATCCATGCTTTGGCAACACCCTGCACTCTGCCGAAACCATCACTTACACTTAGCCCAGAAGGCCCAGTGACAGAGAGTCCTCGTGTCCGGAGTACTTCCAGTGGCATGCGTATGTTTGTGTTAATTGCAGTATCTCCGTCGTATGAAATCGTCAAGTCAACAAAGCTGTTAGCATCGCCAAGAGCATCGGTTGGAATACTTACCTCGAAGGAAACAACAGATGGCACATTTGGAGTCAAAGTTTGCTGTAAATTACTTGCGTCTATAGGGGTAAATGACCATCCTTCGGGAAGGTTGCTTTCATCCCAAGAAAGGGTCCAGTCTGCGACTCGAGAACCAGTAGCAATCAATGTAATGTCAATATTTTCTGTTGCACCTGGCGATACTCGGGTAACTTCTGAAGGAATTTCAATTTGAGCCACATAGGGTTCAACAACGGATAATTCTACGGAAATAATGTTGTTGTCTTCTCGAGATTCGGATAGATTCTTGTTCACATCGAGAATCATCGTAACATTGTGAATTCCCAGTTCAGCATCAATTACAGTACTGAAAGTAAGCGGTCCACCTTCACCTGAAGGTGATACAGGTTCGACGTCATCAAATCGTTCTCGGGCAATTTCATTTCCATTGAGCATTAGCACTGCATCAAGAGAGTCATCGTTTTCAAGTGTGCCAATGTTTGAAAATTGTCCGGTGATGGTTACTTGTTGTCCAGGGTCCGGATTTGTGGGATTAAAACTGATTCCTCGCCCGTCGGCAAGCGGGGCAAAATCGGTCGCACTTTGGGAAACCAAAACGTCCCCAATGAGAATGTCAAGTGTTCCATCACCATCCATGTCGGCAACTGCAGGTCCAGCCCACGTTCTGTGAGGAATTGCTAGTGGTGAGGACCATTGACTGTTGATGTCAGCAGATGCGCCAGTATTTCCATCAAATGCCCAAAGACGTTGTCCAAAGGCTACGATAATTTCTGGCTCATCACTTCCATCAATATCCATCCAGATTGGTGATGAAACTGCAATCTCATCATTATCGTTTCCAGAACCCCTTTGCAAGTCACGAGTCCATTCTTTGAGTGGAGTAGCCAAACTGATGTCATGACACCCAACCATCCCCTTTCTGTTGAATGAAAAAGAGGACTCTGAGTACCATGTCACCCAGCAGAGTCGGTCATGAATTCCATCATCTGTCGTATCAATTGGGAGAGGCTGAGCGTCTG
>JASLVU010000012.1 GCA_030741225.1 Candidatus Poseidoniaceae archaeon
ATGTTTTCATCATCCTGAATCTTTTCAATTACATTGCGAATGTGGCTTCCTCGTGCAAGTCGACTGCCGAGAGGCGTTTCCCAAGCTTTGAGGCCGTAAACTCGCCCCTTGTCGGTGAAAATGAGCAATCTATCTTTACTAAAGCAGGTGACGATAAGTTGAGGGGTATCTTCATTCTTCGTTGCCACTCCTTTGAGTCCTTTACCGCCTCGATTTTGGACACGGAACATTTCAACAGGCATGTGTCGAATGTAATTATCTTCGCTTAATGTAATAGCAATTGCTCTTTCTTCAATCAAATCTTCTCTGTTCATTGACAAAGGCATTGGGTCAATGAACGAACGGCGTTCATCTCCATGTCGTTCTACCATCTCGTCAAGTTCGGACAGTAAAATACCAAGTCTTCGAGTACGAGAAGCAATAATTTCCTCTAAGTCTGCTATTCGAATCTTCAATTCTTGGTATTCATTCTGAACTTTATCGACATCCAATCGGCTGAGTTGATACAATCGGCGCTCTGCAATAGCTTTAGCCTGAGGTTCTGTAAAACTGAATGCTGCAATTCCAGCCATCGTTTCATCACCACGTAGTACGGATTCAAATTGCTCTCTGCTGGAACTCGCTTTACCTACCGCCACTACATCATCAATCCGGTCTTGGGCCAAAACCAAACCTTCCAAAATATGGGCTCTAGCTTGTGCCTTCTCCAAATCGAATTGTGCACGACGTTCAATGATTGATTCACGATGAGAAACGTGAGTATGAAGCATGACGGGCAGTGTCAAAAGAACGGGCCGACCGTCGAGAATACCCATCATATTAGCTGAGTAGGATTCCTGCAATCGGCTGGACTTGAACAACTGATTCAGTACAGCATGGGGGTCTGCATTGTTCTTTACTTCGATAACCACGCGAATCCCTTCTTTCGAAGATTCATCGCGGATATCTCGGATTCCAATTACTGCTCCTTTAGAAACCAAATCTGCAATATGAACAAGCATATCAGCTTTCTTTACTTGATACGGGATTTCGTGAACAATGATTCGCTTTCCTTTGGAGTCATCAAGAACATCACATTTTGAGCGCACATGGAATCTTCCTTTTCCGGAACTGTACATATCAAAAATTCCGTCAATGCCATGAATTGAAGCCCCGGTAGGGAAATCTGGACCTTTGACATGCTCCATATACTCTTCTATAGAAATTTGAGGCATGCCGGTATTCGCTTCACCTTCCTCAATAATTCGATTGACATGAAGATGGACTGCGCCAGCAATTTCAGTCAGATTATGCGGCGGGATTTTCGTAGCCATGCCGACTGCAATTCCATCACTACCGTTGAGAAGCAGATTGGGTAGACGTGCAGGGAGAACGGTTGGTTCTTGCTCAGAATCATCAAAATTGGGCTGGAAATCTACGGTTTTCTTATCAATATCTTCAAGCATGTGTTTTGAAATACGATCCAATCGACTTTCTGTATATCGCATAGCAGCGGGTGGGTCTCCGTCGATAGAACCGAAATTCCCTTGCCCGTCAACCAACGGGTAGCGAAGAGAAAATTCTTGAGCCATTCGGACCATAGTGTCGTAAATCGATTGATCACCATGCGGGTGATATTTACCCATGACCTCGCCGACTGAACGAGCAGATTTACTGAATTTTTTATCAGCAGTATGGCCGCCCTCATGCATACCATACAAGACTCTACGATGAACCGGCTTCAAACCATCACGAGCGTCTGGCAAGGCGCGCCCAATAATCACCGACATTGCATAATTGATGTAAGATGTTTTCATCTCATCGTTAATTGGATGGTTGAGAAGATTTCCAGTTGGGACTGGTTCTGTCTCTTGATTCGTGTCTTGATTCATATCATCAGATGTCAAGGTTCGTCACCTCCTTTGCGTGGCGTTCAATAAACGCCCTCCTGTCAGGAACATCCTCTCCCATTAAAATCTCAAACATTCTGTTTGTTTCCTCAGCATCACGAACTGTTACCTTCAGCATGGTCCGGGTTTCAGGATCCATCGTAGTCTCCCAAAGTTGTTCAGGATTCATTTCACCAAGACCCTTGTAGCGTTGAACGCCAATTTTTGTGTTCGGATTGTCCCCTCGAAGTTCAGCAATAATTGAATCACGTTCATCATCTGAAAACGCATATTTGCTAATTCTTCCTTTCGAGAGTTGATAGAGAGGGGGTTGAGCAATGAAGACATGTCCCTCGGTAATCGCTGGTCGCATGAAACGCCAAAGGAAGGTCAACATAAGAGTACGAATGTGTGCTCCGTCGACATCAGCATCGGTCATGATGATGATTTTGTTGTAACGCAATTTCTCAGGTTTGAATGAGCCTTCGTCTTCTGAATTGTTGCCAACTCCAGCGCCCAATGCTCGAATCATTGTTTGAATTTCTTGATTTTGGAACACTTTAGCCACATTGTGCTTCTGACGTTCAACATTGAGAATTTTACCTCTCAACGGCAGAATTGCTTGAGTTCGGCGGTCACGACCGGTTTTTGCTGAACCGCCAGCAGAATCACCTTCAACCAAGTAAACTTCGCACTCACGAGGGTCTCGAGATTGACAGTCCGCCAATTTACCTGGGAGGCCACCGCCTTCAAGGACGCCTTTTCTGCGGGTGAGATCACGCGCTTTACGGGCCGCCTCTCGAGCTTTTGAGGCCAACAATGCCTTATCAACAACTTGTTTTGCGACAGAAGGATTTTCTTCAAAAAATTCGTTGAGTTTCTCATAGACAACAGTTTGAACGATTCCAGTGACTTCACTACTGACCAATTTGTCTTTTGTTTGCGACGAGAAAGAAGGATCTGGATGCTTGACACTGACCACCGCAGCAAGTCCTTCGCGAACATCTTCACCACTTAGTGCATCGCCTTTCAACAAATTTCTTTTCTTAGCATACCCGTTCACACAGCTTGTCAAGGCAGTCCTCAGCCCAGACATGTGAGTACCTCCATCCTTGTTTCGAATGATATTGGTGTAGCACATGATAGATTCGCTGAAAGCATCCGACCATTGCAATGCAAGTTCGACTTCAACTGGGCCTTTCTCAATTTCTTTCGAACCTGAGATAGTAATGACGTTTTCATGCATGATTTCGCGTCGCTCGTTCAACTGTTGAACGAACTCACTAAGGCCGCCTTCGTAATGGTGCTCGACAACATGTTCTTCCTCACCACGCTTGTCGGCAATGGTGATCTTGAGGCCGGCATTGAGGAATGAAGTCTCCCTAACACGGGTGTTGATTTGTTCAAACTCAAATTCCGTCACATCGGTGAAAATGCTAAGGTCTGGTTTGAAAGAAATTGTCGTACCGGTGTCATCGCATACTCCTATTTCTGCCAATGGTGCAACCGCCACACCTGCTTCAAATCTTTGAAAATGGATTTTTCCATCACGATGGATGGTGACGTCCATCCATTCGGAAACTGCATTTACTGCAGAAACACCCACGCCGTGTAATCCACCTGACACCTTGTAAGAACTGTTGTCAAATTTACCACCAGCGTGGAGTTTGGTCATGATGACTTCGGCTGCTGAAATACCGTATTCTTCATGCAAACCGACAGGTATCCCTCGTCCGTAATCCCGGACGCTGACTGAATGGTCAGGATTGAGGATAATATCGATGTTTGGCGTGTGGCCAGCGAGATGCTCGTCCACAGAATTGTCTACAACTTCCCAAATACAGTGGTGAAGAGCCGTTCCGTCGTGCGGATCGCCCAGATACATGCCCGGTCGTTTTCGTACGGCCTCAAGGCCTTCGAGAACCTGAATGCTGGATGCGCTGTATTCGTCTGTCAAAATTATTCCTCCGCTGGGTTTTTACTGGGGCAAAATGGTGCCGAAAAAGAGTGTGAAATTCGAGGTTATTTTGGGCCGCAGTACATTACTTTTCGCCCCTCATTCCCCTCTACAAACATACCCTGTGCCGAGGGGGTATAAAGGTAGTGCATTGGGTTGGTTGAAAGTTGCGAAAAGTCGACTTGTAATCGAGGTGGGAAATGGTTTTTTGAGTCGTAGTGAGGACAATTTCCTTCTTCAAAAAACGACATTTAGGAAATATGCTGACTACCTAACCATGAAAATTCAAGCGAGAGCGTTAAGAAGCCGGTCTAAGTCGCCGAAAGCATGCCCAACCCAAAGATATGCGTCTCTCTTGAAGAAACTACAGTCAATACCATGGTTGAGGAGGCTGCTAGTGCAGTCGTCCAAGGAGCAGATATGGTTGAAGTCCGATTCGATCGATTGTACCTCACTAAACCACAGCCTACCGTTGTTGAAGATGAAGATGGAAACAAAACCTCAACCATGCCCCCTGTCACCGAATGGGCTGTTGCCGACGCATCTGAACTTGATGTGGCAGAATCAATAGCTTCTTTGAAAGAAGGCATCTCTCTACCGGTGATTTTCGCTGTTCGTTCCGTTCGTGAAGGTGGCCACTTTCCTGGCACTGAAAAACAACGGCTTGAGATTTTGCAAAATGCCATTGACTCAAACGTGGCTTGGGTCGACATTGAACTATCGATTAAATCGAAAGATCGTAAAGCGCTTGTCGAAGCAGCAAAAACAGCGAATTGCCAAATCGTTGCATCCCAACACGATGTTGAAGGGACTCCATCCGCTGAAGACATTGTCAATTTGGTGACCTCCAATGCAAGCGAGGGCGACCTCGTCAAATTCTGCAGTACAGTAAACGATCATCAAGATGCACTGCAAATTGTTGAAGCCGCGAACAACCTTTCTGACCAAGATGGAACCCCCTTGTACAGCCTTATGGCGATTGGGAAGGGTGGAGATTGGGGACGACTGCACGCTCCTATCCTTGGACAAGAACTTGTCTATGCAACCATGCGTGAGGAATTCCGGCTCTCTGACAAGGGCCTCGTGAATGTTCGAGACCTCCAAGATGCTTGGAGACTTCTCGAGTATTGATCGACCAGTTAATGGCGTTTAAACTGTATTTTTAGACAGTTAAAATTCCCTAATCGGCGGAGGGTTTTCTTCCGGTTCTGTTGTCGTTTCAATTCCACCGACTGGTTCTGGCAAAGGAACCGGTTGCTGCAACTCTTTTCGTGAAAGATACTGTTCATCAGGCTGAGTGTCTAAAGATGGAACGATTGATTCTACTGGCATTTCTACTAAAAGACCTGCTTTCATGTATTTTGCATTCAACACAAACGGTATAATGAGCGTGGTCAGGAATACCGCAAAGAAGACCAAAGCAACTGTGAAGGGCGGCAGGATTAAACTTCTTTCAGTAGTAATTATTGTTACGTCGGCAGCAACAATAGCGTTCGGCGATTCAGCATCAAAATCATGGACATTATCCCATGTGTCAATAACGATATAGAAATCCTGCCAATCGGCCCCAGAAAACAAGGAGGTGTAAACCTCGGGACCATCAAGATTGAGAGCGAAATTCACTTCTGATGTCTTTTCATATTCGTGCGAATCTCGGTAGGATTTCCATCCTAGAAAGTTGAAACTTCTCCATTCCGGAGGGATATCGGAAAGCGTCTCATCAACCTCTTCTCCATACCACCAATTTTGGTCATGGCTTGCGTGATAGGATTGCACATAGTTTTCATATTCCTGTGTGGTAAATAAGTAGACGTCACCATCCACTGGATTGAGTTCTGTGTCTTGGAGAGTGATGCAGATTGTTGTTCTGTAATTTTCAGAAAGGTTGACGCGTAATGCCCCTACGCTGTCGTTTCCGATAAGCATTGAAGTGAAATGATTTTCTTCAAGTGGGTCAAGGCGAGGCAAAAAATACGATTCGTACATCCAGGATTCTTCTGGACTCAGAGCTGGATTGTATACGGGCTCAACAGCAGCATCACTTGTTCGGGAATTGGAATTCTTCCCTTCCTCCTCGTAGTACATCTCTTCATAGAAATCACTACCCCACCACATGCCGTTGTAAAAAGGCACCAAAGAGAGGCGTTGAGCCGTTTGATTCCACTGCACAGGTGTCGTATCGCCCGAACAAGCATCTGCAGCTTGAACATTCATCGAAAGAGGCGATGTAAACGCAAGCATAAACATCGGTAACAGAAGTGTCAATGCAATTGACCCAACCCGAAAATACGACGACATAGTGTCTCCTCAGTCTCTCATGCGATAGGAGGTTATACAAACTAACGGTCAAGTTCTACGGCGGAGTGGCCGAATATATCCGCTATCGTCACTTCGTCGTTCCTCTTTCGACAAAATACCTGGAGCGGGGGGAGGTGAATGTTGGTCCATTCCGAGAAGTCCGCCTTGAGCCTCAACATGTTCAACATCTGTGTATGTTTCTGCTGCTTGCTTAGCTTCGTCTTCAAGTTCAGATGGCTCACGCATGACAAACCATCCTAATATGAGCGCAACTGCAATCAAAGTGACAAAGGTTGCAAGGTCTGAGCCGGCATCAGCGAGCCAACTCTTCCAATCGTCAACGCTGAAGTCTGACAACGAAGGAGGAGCTGATGCTTCTGGGATGACTTCGATTTCAAGGTCCTTCGAAACACAGATGCCAACGTTATCACAAACTTCGATTCGCAGCGTGTAGATTCCTACCTCCTCCCAAATTCCAGTAACTCTGCTTTCTGTTGCTGGAGTTGGAGTGACCCAGTCATCAGCGGGGTTCCCGTTTCCATCCGCATCAAATTCAATATCAAGATCCCATCGAACATCGAGGTCTGGAGGCAGCACCTCATCCCTGTCCGATATTGAGCCGTCGTTGACATTCGTATCTCGATAAACCGCCATACCCAGATTGGATTCAAAATCAGAAATATTGGCACTGAAAGAATTTGAATCCGACACAAATATTTCTTCTGGAGCAAAAATCTCGTTGATCACCGGAGGGTTATCGATTTTCACATCGAAATAGGCTCGCGAAACATCTCCAGTTCCGTAGGCATCTCGAACCGTAAGCGAAACAGTGTAGTCGCCAGGCAGCGAATAGGAATGCCATGGATTTGGTTCAGAATTCAATGGAGAACCATCGCCAAAGTCCCAAATATATTGTACAAGTCCGTTCCAATCTGGTGAATTGACATCCAGTGGAACATATTTTCCTTCAAACATTTGGTCGCCATCTCGAGTCCCATCAGAATCAAAGTAGAGCATTGAATGCGGAGCAGCGAAAGTTTCGCCCTCCTCATCGAAGGTGCGCGACCAATCCAATTGTGTTAGAGGAGGTATAGCACTAGAGTCAGTCATTTGTTCTCCATTGTACCAAGCATCAAGGATTTGAACAGTTATTATTGGCAGTGGGTTTGCGATTTCAACGATGAGTTCTCGAGCAATACTTTCAGCACCATCTTCATCGGTTACGACAAGAATTACGGTATGAACACCAGGAGTGGAGAAAGTGTGTGTAACTTGAGGACTCGAACCATAGGAACCGTCATCAGAGAAACTCCAATTGTAGGTTAAGTCACTTGAATCGCCTACTGTGCCGTCAAGATCAAACGAATCTCTTCCATCGAATGTATACGGAGTCTCAACTTGACCATCATCGACTCGGAAATCGATAATCGAAGTACCCGAACTTGTGGTTTTGACAACAAAATTGGCAATTGGAATCTGATTCATCACCATGACCGAAAGGGAAGTTGTCACCGAACTTCCGTCGTCATCGACAACCGTTAGTTCTGCAATTTTGAGACCTGGAGAATCCCAAGAAGGCGTTGGATTCGGTTCGCTGGAGGATGTTTGGGTGAAATCATCGGTTCGATCGGTGACTCCACCGCCAAGGTTAACTCCATCTGGGAAGAACCAAGAATACGAAACAATACTCCCGTCTGAATCCTTGAAAACATCAGGCATGACGATGGAGTTGTATGTCGAAGTGGACAGATTATCAGAGAAAATTTGGTATGGTATTCTGTTGTTTACGATGACGGTAATGGTCTTAATTCCGATGTTATTGCCATCAGAAACCGTCAACGTCAAGTTGTAAGTCTCGTTAATTCCGTTAATATCGCCCCATTCATGAGCTGCTTCAAACAAACCAATACCGCTGTCAAGAGAACCATCGCCCCAATTCCATTCAAAGGACAAATTTTGAGTGGGTACATTGTCAACAGTAAGTGATGCAGAGAAGAGAATCAGTTGTTCTGTAAGAATAGAAACTTGTTCTTCAATCAAAACACCGTTCACTGAAATCAGTGGAATCGGCGGAGAATTGTCGGTGATGTTCACTTGAAGAACATCGACATCAGACCAAGAGCCTCCTTGGTCTTGAATACGCAAGGTGGCGTTGTAAAGACCAACGTCTTTGTAGGAACGGTAGGGAGATTTCAGGCCGGAGGTTGTCGAATCGCCGAAGTCCCATGCATACGCTGTTGGAGAGTCAAAGTAGGGGAGTGAATTGTTATCAAACGAGATGCCCCAAGCATCAAAACCGTCACCAGTGAATTGAATGTTTTCCCAAGTCTGAGAAACATTCGGGGAAATGGTACCGTTAGCAGTAGGCCTCATGTTGTCAAGCACCTGAGGAGGAGACGTCAGGGTGTCAACAGTTGTTCCAATCATATCCTTCATTTCCATCTCAAAGGTGTATTGTGAATTTTTTGGCGCAGTAAACCAAATGCTTTCTTCGGTGGCAACACCTCCACCTGCAGAAACTCTCTTGGTTTGTGAATCAATAATTTCACCACTGCTATCGAGCACCTTTGTCGTAACATCGAGGTCTTCAAAGAAAGCATTGGAGAACACTTGATATTCAATTTGAGCAGTATCTGGAGAACCGTCCCCGTCTCTGTCGGTCAATTTCGATGAGTTGAGAGTCAATGTTGCCGGGGATGTGATTCGTGCCGCCTCAATATCAACGGTACCTTGAGGATAAGATGGACCACACGAAGTGTAGTCGCAATCAGCGATTGTACTGGCGTACCAAGTAATGGCCCAGACTTCGTCGGTTAGATTGCCGAATCCAGGTATGAGGGCTGTAGCCACATTGTTTTGGAAATCCAAATCAGTTACCGACCACAAACCATCCGCAGTTGCACGCGAAACAACGACGCCATCAAACTGACTGACATCTGCAGTGAGGCGCATTGTGAGAGGGGCTGGAGACGAACCGCCCGGAGTGAATTTGAATGCTCGAATTCCCCAGCCTTCGACATCGTGACCGGTGGATGACCATGGACCGGTCCAATCGCTGTTTGTATCAGCGGGCTGTACACGACAAAAAGACCCAGAAGAGCACGCAGAGGTCAACTCAAGATTTGAGAAGCCGTAAATTCCTTGGTCAGAGTCCAAAACTGCGGCAATTGAGAAATTTGCAAAAATTTCACCCATCGTTCGACCAAGCATTCCACTTTGACCGCTTACGGGGGAGATTGCAAGGTTTTCAACGCCTAATCCGCCGGTCGCCGAATCTTGAACCAGTTGTCGTACGGCAGGACCTCCACCAAGATGGTCTGCAAGATACATAGTGAATATGAAACCAGCACCGTAATCTGCAAATCGTTGGTTCCACCAACGAACCGAAAGTTCAGAGGATTGAGTCCATTGGTTCAGGTGACTTACAAGGGTTGAATCAGCGCCAAAGCAGAGATAGATTGCAACATCGGCATTGCCTTCATCAATCCATAGATTCTCATACGGGTCTTGGGCGTTGTGAAGCAGATGTTCAAGTTCGTGGGCAAGAATCGATTTGCCCCATGAAAGAGTGATGTCAGCGTAATCGACATAGACGGCTTCGCGTGAATTCGACAACGACGGCGCAAAGTATCCCCCGGTATTGAAAGCACCATCAATATCGTAAATCACAATTTGAACTTGACAGTTGTTGTCCACATCTGGGGGAGCTAAACCCCGCCCATCTTGGTAGTCTTTACCGTAGTATGTGGTCATGGTAGGGTAAATTGTTTGGTCCCAGGAAGATGCCAGATTGTTGAGTACTGTGGAACTCAATGTGCGACCAGATTGGACCAAGAAAGCAACTGTATTGGTGGTTTTAGCAACATATGTATCTACCGAGCCACCTGATGTTGGCACCGTAAGTTGGTCGTTGACAACATGCGGGTTACAGGCTCGAGCAGAGGCTCGTCCAGAAGTCTGTGGATTGTATACCATCTCATCGACACCAGGCCGGCCAGCATCAATCCATTCTTGTTTGAAAAACGAAAACGCAGATACAACAGGTTGTTCCTCCTCAATCATGAGGTATTGATTACCTTGTGAAACATCAAAATCAGAAAGATCACCAATGATGACGCCACCTGCATTGTAGGGCTCAACCTCTTCTTTGGTCGAAGAATCTGCACCTGATGCAAGCAGGATTGGAGACACTCCAGACACGAATAAGAGAGTGACCAAAAGCAAGGCGGTATTAGAGCGTAGTTCCGACATAGTTGCGACCCGACTAAATGCAGTCTTGCATTCAAATTGTGCAGTGAAAAAGAAGTATTTAAGTGTCCGTCTGTTAGGAGTCAATAATGCTCACTGAAGGTTTCGAATCTAAGCGTGAGAATATTCGTCACTTTTACGCCTATTTTCTTACAGTAATTCTGGTACTTACAGGAGTCGCATCTGCAGAGAACAGTTCAAAACAGTACTCAGGTGGGAATCCGTGTGATTTTATTGATTCAGTGGAGTTTAACGGAACCGCAGCAAACGAATCAGTCCTGTGGCAAACCAGCATTGGACCTCGACTACCTGGCTCTAATGCATCTGCTCAGTTGCGCCAATCAATATCAGAAAACCTTACGCAATGGTCGTTTGAAGAATCTTCTCACCAAAGAGAGAATTTTACTCTTACCAACTTGGTGGGAACATACAGCCCAAACAACTCGACGGGCCAAAATGTCGTGTTTGTCGCTCACTATGACAGCAGATACATCGGAGAAAGGGATGAGAACGAAACCCTTCGCTCACAACCAATCCCCGGTGCAAATGATGGAGCAAGTGGAGTTGCAGTGTTGATCGAACTTGGTAGAATTATTCCTTCTCTTGACCTTCAGCATGATGTCACGTTGTTTTTTACCGATGCTGAGGACCAAGGCAAGCCGTTTTTAGAAAATACCTGGTCGTACGGTGCAGACGCATGGGTCAGCAACCTAACCGAGGAATACAAAGAAAATATTTCAGCATATATCGTGGTTGATATGATTGGCGATGCTTATCTTGATTTCACTCGAGTAAGTTCCACTTCCGATGTATTATGGGATACCGTTACTCCAATTGCAGCGGCTTTGGGTATGATCGATGGAGAGGTGGATTGCCAAGGGAATAATGGACTCAGCATTTACAATCCCGACCCAGGGGCTGAAAGAGGAGTGATTGACGACCATGTGGCCGCACACAATGCAGGAATCCCTGCAATCAACTTCATCGACTTGAACTACGGAGAAAACGCTGCATTCTTTGGCGGTCATTGGCACACCCACAACGACACTGCAGACAAAGTAAGTTCTGAATCACTAGAGTACATAGGCTCAATTCTGGAACTCGGGCTCCGAACCGATGCTTGGGTTTGGAACCATTCGGAGGTTCAACATGAAAATGCTACTCTAAACTCAAGTGAGAATGAACAGAGCGTTAACAATGAACAGAGCGTTAACAATGAACAAAGTGTTGGCGATGAAGTGCGTAATGAAATTCAAAACTACCCTTGGCTTACCTTTTTTGGTGGAATTTCAATCGCCATGGTACTGCTTCTTGTGGTGTTGTTACGTTGGCAAATTCGGGATTAAAGCAAGAGCAACTACGCGCCAAGTGAAGGGAAG
Source organism: Candidatus Poseidoniaceae archaeon (assembly GCA_030741225.1). Taxonomy (GTDB): domain Archaea; phylum Thermoplasmatota; class Poseidoniia; order Poseidoniales; family Poseidoniaceae; genus MGIIa-L1. Next base: position 11,751 of record JASLVU010000012.1, read on the forward strand.
GGTATTATCCGCGCATGACTTGGAAGAGTTATTGGGGGGGTAAGTCGCGATGGACGAAGATGACATGAACAAACGTCGTGAAGCCCTTCGCACTCGTGTTCAAGCACAACTCAAAGCCTCTGAAGAGGCTACTGAAATGCGCAAAAAAGCCGCTGATGAAGAATTGGTGGTTGACTCTATCGACTTGGATAAAGCGGTTGAAAAGGCTGCAGCACGGCTTCAGGCGAAAATCGATGAACTTGATGATTCAGACCGCTCAAGAATTCTCACTCTCGCTGCATCCCTCATTTTGATAGGTAGTGTTCTAGGCATGGCGACAGGGGGCCTAATCCTTAACGGAAATCCAGATGAATTGCTCTCTTCAACACTTTTTGAAAGAGCGGATATTGTTGATATTACGGGTTTAGCACTTGAAGCTGAAGAAGGTAGAGGAATCGCCAACATAACCGTGCAACTATTGGACATCGATTCCGATGAATTAATCGTAGAGACTGAAACCGATGAAAACGGATATTTTCGATTCAAAGAAGTTTTTTCAGAACCGATGACTTTGCGAGTCGAAGCGGATGGATACGAGATTGTCGAGCGTGATTTCATACCTGAAGAAGCTGGGCTTCGCCCTGTCACAATGACTCCAGGAGATGGCGTTCGAATAGAAAACGACATCTCAAGTAGCGACGGTTGGACGCTCGAATCAGCTGTCGCTCTTTCAACATTCATTGGAGTTGTTACAGTCTTAACTGCCCTTGTTGGCTTCCAAGCAGCAGTCGAAGTTCGCCGGGCAAAAAAATACAGACGCACCCAATATCTCGCCGGCATTGCCTTGTTTAGTCGAGGTTTGATTTTGTTTGGACCATTGCTTATATTGATTGGAATGATTCTCCTTGTTATCGCAAAAGAACAATTTGCTGACATAGGAGGAGATTGAATGTACTTGATTACTGTCGAGGGTGGCGACGGTTCGGGAAAAGGTGAAGCGGCACGGATTTTGCTTGAACTCGCTGCAGAATATCCCTTTCCAGAAGTTCATGCTACTCACGAGCCAAGAAGGCACAGCGCCTTAGGTAAGTTGGCACTTACATCTGTAAAAATGGGCGATAAAACACCTCTTGAAGAGGCGGGGCTCTTTGCCGCAGATCGCCTTGATCACTCGCACACATGGATTCGACCCTTATTGCAAAAAGGCCACATTGTCATCTCCGATAGAAATATTCACTCTTCGCTAATCTACCAAGGGATAGTTGGCGATTTGGGTGTTGAACAAGTCGCCAAAATGAACGCTGCTGCAATGATTCCGGACTTGGTGTTGTGGATTGATTGCGACCCTGATAAAGCCATGAAAAGAATTGAATCTGGAACGCTTCGAATGAACAGTGAAAAACAGGAATACTTCGAGACTGCAGAGATTCAAAAAACCATTCGCAAAGGATTCATTGACTTGTTATCTGGAGAAATCAAACCTCCTTCTCCCTTCGACAAGTGCAGCGTTGTAGGCCCTATTTTGAACGAGGGTGGGCTAGACGAACTCAAAAAGAAGCTCCGAAAAGAACTGCGTTCATTTTTCAATCGGAAGCCAAAGCCACTCAATGTTGACGCTGACGAAGTGGACCGTTATCTGCTGAGAACACTGGTCAGCGATGTCAAAAAGCAAACCCGACTCCCTGGGGCTCCACAAGAAAAAACCGCTATTCACCTCGGTTGGCTCTCCGGTCGCTCTCCAGCACAATGGATGGATTATGCTGAAGAGAAATGGGACTCGGATTTGTCAAATAATTACGATGTACCTGTGGTCCCTCATGCACATTCGTGCTGGTCGGTACTTGGCACGCTTTCACTTATCGTGGGGTCCAGTGAAATACCTCGATTGCACAAAGCCTTCGGCCCGCATCGCATGGTGACACAGCGCCACACACAACGACTCATTAAGTGGCTTGAACAAACCCGTTGGATTCACAAACAGCAGTCTCACGTTCCTTTTGCAGAAGCTCAAGTGTTCAAACTTCGAGACAGCCGACTCGGATACGGTAGGCTTGCACTTGCAATGTGGCCCTTGCGTTCTAATTTGGCTTCTTGGCGAAGGGCAAATCCAAGCAAGCCTTGGGAATCTGCTCTAAGAGAACTCATCGTCGTTGAGAGAGGAAAACAACCTCGACCATCCATTCGTAGAGCGATTTCGAACATTTGCAAACGATTGGAAATGTTAAGCAGTGGCCATGAAAACTGCCCAGTTCCAAGTACGGCTGAGGAGTTGCTGGCATGGTGGGAAACACCGCCTCCGAATCAGTAATCATTCTTCTTCGGCTGCCAAAGCAAATTTTGCATTTGCCGGTAGGATGACCTCACTGGCATTGGAGAAAAGATTTGGACGAGCAGAATATGCTGCCGCTGTTAAGATGGCTATTCCAAATCCGAAAGGAGCGCCTGTGAGGGGGCGGGTGAAATTGTTTGATTCATATCCTGTAAGCAGTTGAGTGAATCCATCAATGATTAAAGGCAAACAAAGAAGACTGCCCATTCCAATCCATGCTAGGGTTCTGCGGTTTTTTCTATAGATTCCTTCAAGCCAAGAATCAGGCAGCAGAGATAAGCATGAATCTCGAACTGTCCACCGGTTGTATCCATACCGAGAATAAACCAGACCACCGATTGCCAAACCGAAAAAGATGCCAACATCTCGAGTGCAAACCGGCATTTGGTTGTCATTTATCGACCATGAACGCTCGTGTTTATTGTGGCAGTTTATATCTCCAAACATGTAGATGAAACCGGTATATGGATCGAGTTCTGTCCAAGCAAAAGGTTCGTGAAGGTGTATAGAGCCGTCTTCGTGCACATGGCGCAGAGATTCTGGAGTGTTACCGTTGGAAAACTGTCCGTCTTCAGTAGCATAGTCCAAAGCATTTGCACGTGCACCCAAATCTGGTATGGTCCCAGTAGGTAGCAAGAAAGGAGCCAAGAAAAAAGAAAGGAAGAAGAACAAACTTATTCCAAAAACCCATAATCCAACCTTCCTTTCTCGGTTACGGTTCGAAAGGCCGTTCTTCTGCATGACGATTGCATTGTTGGACAATTGAAGAACTTTGGCTCGGTCAAATGCGAGTATTGATGTGTTAAGCCGTGATAGAGTCGCCATGAGCACCAAAGAAGGTGAGCCAGTCGGCCTTGGAACCGGCCTTCAGGCAGGTGCCTTCATGGGGCTTTATCTGGGATTTAGCCTCGCAGTGGTTTCTGTTCTTACTGACCCGAGCAAACTTCAGCGCTTAGCTACGCTCATGTGTGTGCCTCCAATGCTAGGAGCAATACTCCTTGGCCCATTCTTAGCGCGTAGAAGAAGACCGGTGTTTTTAGGAACTCAGCCCTTGTTGGTGGCACGAGAATTACTGCATTCATTCAATGAAGGTCAAGGAAAGTGGCGCGTATTAAGTCATGTCAAAAGCGATGGTATGTCCATTCGTATTGACATGCACAACCTCACCAACATCAACGGTGTGGTCGATGCAGCATTGGAACTGGCCGACCACCATTCAGTTCGATTTATTGTCGGACAGGGAGCACATAACAGCCGACAACCTGAACTCAGGTCTAAGGTTCTTGACAGAATAGAACAAAAAGTGAGCATTACTCGACGTAAGAGAAGTGCAAAATCGATTGAAGTATCTCCTGAACCAACCGTCAAATATGTTGACCAACAGAAGAAAATCAATAGGGCGATTTTGATTCTTTTGCCCATCTTTTCGTTCTTTGCTTGGCTTGAAATGCGTTAACAGACCGGCATATTGCTTATAGGTCGCACTCCCCAAGTGTTACCATGCGCGAAGTTACATTCTTTTGGAAAAAAAATCGCGTTGAACAGTTAGATATAGGCTCAGTTGTAACAATTTTCCGAAGGATTGAATTTTTATCCTATGTTAAAAGGGTTCCAAAAGATGTTCGTTGTCTGATGAAATGCCATTTTCTTGAGGGAAAGGGCCCCAGTGATATAGCCGACTTGTATTTCTTGGAACACTTGGAAACCGTCGTCGAACCGGACAATCCTGACGAGCCGTATATTCTCATGCTTCGTATCAATCATTCATTCAGCAACATGAACGCTCGCACAAACGGCACCAGTGCTGTTCCAGGGCAATGCTACTTGGATGGCGAAGGATTGAGATACACAATTCAAGGGCCGAAATTAAAATTGAGACTTGTATCTGGATTAGCACGACTTATAGCCAAACCTGATCGAATAAGCGCCCGTAGCATTCACATGTCGCTCAACAATCAAAATGCTTCACTCTCTCCAAAACAAATGAAACTCGCCAAGTTCGCCTACGACAAGGGATACTTCGACATCCCGAAAAGAACACGAATTTCTGACCTTGCTGATGAACTCAACCTTGCACGTGCAACTGTTTCTGAGCATATGGCTAAAATTGAATCCACCGTCATGAGCGATATGTTTTCATCCCTCAACAACGTATATCTCTCTCCAGAATCCATTCGTGATTCGGTTCAAACTATGGTTGATGAAGCACAAGATATCGGCATTTACCACAGCGATGGGTTCCGACAAATGATGGGTCAGATACGCAACAACATCGAAAACGAATTGCCCGCTAAGAAACTGTATCTCCAAAAACGACTTGGCAACGATGAAGACCTCATCGAGGCGAGTATGGAAGAGCATCGCCATAACCTCTCGCATATCGATGACATACTCCGTGCTAAACAATCTCAAACCGCTGCAATTTGAAAATTTTGAAGCCCACCCTTTACATGTGCCGGCGAATTTAACCGAGACATGGCGGACATGCCTGACCTGCTGCGTCGTCTTGAGTCGGGTGGTATTGAAGTCCCCAGTCATATCAAAAAAGCCATGCTCAAACTCGATGTGTCTGATTTCACCGACTACGATGTTGAGCCTTTTTTCGCAGACCGCCCCATACCTTTTCTTGAGACAGATGAAGGTGGAGTCAAGACCATCTCAGCTCCGCACATGATTGCAACACTTCTTCACCATTTGGAATTGGCCGAAGGGCAAGAAGTCGTTGTTTTGGGTGCCAAAGGAGGGTACATCGCTGCTCTCATCGCCATGATTGTAGGTGAACACGGTCGAGTTCGCCTACTCGACCCTTCGCAGTTGGCCATTGAACATGTTCAATCACGCCTCACACACTGGCCGACGGTCGAATCTCGTGTCTTAGAAGCAGTCGAGATTGCTCCAGTTGCTTTCCCAGGCGATTTAAATCGGGTATTAATCACTGGACAAGTCCGTGAATTGCCAGAATGGTTGTCTTCGCGAATTGTAGATGGAGGATTTGCTCTTGCTCCACTTGGCAATACAGCAGGTCAACATTTGACCAAAGTTGAACGTCAAGGCGATGAGATGTTTCCAACCGATTTAGGACCTGTCTCGTTCGGACCTGTTGACGTCAAAGATACCGAGACCGGACCTATGAACCCGAACGAGTTGGCTGACCTTCTTGAATTAACCATGGAAACGTGTGAAGAACTTGACATGGTCGACGATGATGAAGCCAATGCCCTGCGAGATTTGATTGTGGAATTGCGTCAACTTCCTGCAGACCTTCCCCCACCCGGCGAAGGAGGCATCCCAATGAGCGAACACCCAATGATTCAACTGATGTGGGAGGCATCTCCTTCTTTCCTGAGATTATGGCCCATGCTGCAATTGATGCTGCACCCAAACCTCGCTCAACCTGGCGCTGTAGATTGGAATGATGATGACGAAGATGACGGTTCGAATTTTGACGAATATATTCGTTGATGGTTTTCAAGACTATTGACTGTAGTAAAAGCGTTCAAGTGCCGTATGCCAAACCTAGGCGTATGAACCGAACCGCGCTCACTGCTGGAAGTTTACTCGTTTGCCTGCTGATGACCCTTTCTGCCCTTGCAGGATTGGCCGCTGAAAATCACGAACAATCGCCTCTAGAATTATTTGAAACCGAACCGATGCACATCGGTGGAACCGACCCTACCGTCTTTTCGACTCTCGACACAACTGGTGATGTGGGACTTCACACATCAATCGCTATCGATTCCGACTATCGAGTACATATTTCATACTATGATTATGATAATGCAGATCTCAAATACACTACAAATGCTTTAGGATACTGGAGTAGTGTTTCAATTGACTCTTCCGGAGATGTAGGGAGAGACACTTCAATCGCTATTGATTCCAACGATGTGGTGCACATTTCCTACCGTGACATTACCAATGGTAATCTCAAGTATGCTACATGTTCAAGCAATTGCACAATCGCAAGCAACTGGAACAAAATCGCAGTTGATATAAACGGAGATGTGGGAGAAGACACTTCAATCGCCATAGATTCCAACGATGCACTGCACATTTCCTACCGTGACTCTACCAATGGTGACCTCAAGTATGCTACATGTTCTTCATCATGTTCAACTGCATCATCTTGGAGCAGCATTACAATTGACTCTTTTGGCAATGTAGGTTTTGACAATTCAATTGCCATAGATTCCAACGATGCACTGCACATTTCGTACCACATTTCCGATGGATGGGACCTAAAGTATGCTACCTGTTCAAACAGTTGCACAACTGCGAGCAATTGGAATCGAGGATCTGTTGACACAGTTGGTATTGTAGGATCTCATAGTGCCATCGCTATTGATTCCAACGATATTGTGCACATTTCTTACTATGACAACACCAATGGTGATCTCAAGTACGCTACATGTTCAAGTGGTTGCTCTACTGCAAGCAATTGGAACAAGATTTCTGTAGATACGTCCGGTAATACGGGCTCTTACACCTCTATTGCCATAGATTCCGACGATGCTGTACACATTTCCTTCTATGAACAAACCAATTCTGCCCTCAAGTATGCCACGTGTTCAAGTGGTTGCTCTTCTGCAAGCAATTGGAACACAATTACGTTAGACTCCTCTGGCACAGTGGGCTGGTATAGCTCTATTGCCATATTCAACGATGCTGTACATATTTCCTACTGGGATGTATCCAATTCAGATCTCAAAATTGTCTATGATAAAGACACAGACTTCGACCAAGTGTTGGATAAAAACGATGCATGCCCGTACAACTACGGAACCAGCACTGAAGACCGCATTGGCTGCATTGACACCGACGGTGACGGATGGTCTGACTTAGGCGATGACTTCCACAACAAAGCCACTCAATGGAAGGATTCTGATGGTGACGGCCTTGGTGATAATTGGGGCAACACGGCTTGGAACAATACTCGAGAAAGTCACTGGCCAGGCGAATGGGTTGCGAATGCATACTTAGCTGATGCAAGTCCGTTTGATTTTGACAACGATGGCTATGAAGACGAGGACATCGATGATGCAGAAGAAGGCGAAGGTTGGGATGCTTGTCCGACACTGTACGGAACGAGCAGTGAAGACCGTAGCGGTTGCATCGACTCGGATGGTGATGGATACTCTAATCCATCCAGCAATTGGAACGTGAGTGATGGTGCAGATGAATTCCCAGGGGCGTCCACGCAATGGATCGATACCGATGATGACGGATATGGAGATAATCCATACGGTAATTTCCCTGACTCTTGCGTCTCATTGTACGGGACCAGCTACATTGATGTTTACGGTTGCTACGATGGTGACAGCGATGGTTACAGCAACTTAAGCGATGTTGATGATACCGATGATGAAGAGGCTGAAGATTCAGATGGCGATGGATACGGAGACTACAGTGACGATTTCCCGTACGATTCTACCCAGTGGCTAGACTCTGATGATGATGGATTTGGTGACAACGCATCAGGCAACGACCCAGATGCATTCCCAAATGATTCTGACGAATGGAGTGATTCAGACGGTGATGGATACGGCGACAATGAAGCAGATGAATTCCCTTACGATGCCACGCAATTTGAGGACGACGATGGCGACGGTTACGGGGACAATTCTTCTGGCAACAATCCAGACATGTTCCCGAACGACGAAAATGAATGGGACGATTCAGACGGCGATGGATACGGCGACAACAGCGACGTCTTCAAATTCGATGGAAGTCAATGGGCAGACCGTGACGGCGATGGATACGGTGACAATCAATCGGGAACAAACGCTGACGCATTCCCTGATGACGAACAACGATGGGCGGATGATGACGGCGATGGAGTCGCAAACCAAGACGATGCATTCCCTAACGATGCGACACAGGATACGGACAGCGACGGTGACGGATACGGCGACAACCAAAGTGGTC
>JASLVU010000130.1 GCA_030741225.1 Candidatus Poseidoniaceae archaeon
CGGAAATGAAGTGTGTTGTTTTGGTCAAATCGTTGTTCCAATTCCGAACGAAGTTTGATGAGGTTATCGGTTCCAATTCGAGCGAGAGATTTGAGGGATTGCTGCTTTTTTTTACAGACACCCGTAACCAGATGTATTGGAGAGCCGTGATAGGATGTTGTCTGTTCAATATCAACCAATTCTGGGTCTCCAACCAACCATGCTATTGCATCGGCAATGAGTGTTTCATCTTCGACAGCACCGGCCGTCGCTCGCCATGTGATGTGATGTAGGCTCACATCACTGCGGTAGCCTACAAGCACATGAGCCTACCGAAAAGAAGTGCTCTGCTCTCTTTATCCCCTTCGCAATTGAATTGGTTTCAAGAGTCCCTTTCAAATAGGGGATGTAAGTCGCAAACCTGCAAGTGGGGTAGCCCCCGCAAGACACACACCCCGAGATGATACCATGGCAAAGAAGATTAGTGTAAAGGCACGTGCAGCTGCACGTAAGCAACGTGACAAGTGGAAGAACAAGATTTGGTACACCATTCGTGCCCCACGATCGCCATGGGATTTTAAGAAAATTGGAGAAACTCTCGGGGAGTCTGATGAACACATCATCGGCCGTGTGTATGAGATGACACAACAAGAATTCAACGGTGATTTTACGAAGATGCACGTCATTCTTCGTTTCCGTGTCCATGAGTGCGTAGGTCAAGATGCGCTTACAACATTCATTGGCCACCACCATCAAACAGACCACATTCGACGTCAAATTCGACGATACCGTGGTAAAGTCGATGATGTCGTCGATGTTGTTTCAACAGACGGTTATTTGGTTCGACTTAAACCGCTCATCATTACGCAAAAGCGAGTTCAAACATCGATTAAGCAAGCAATGCGAGCAAAGGCTCGAGACATGATTATTGCGTTTGCATCCAAGACCACATACTCAAAAATTCAAACCCAAATTCTTGATGGAACACTTGAGGAAGAAATCAGAAAGGCGGTTAAACCAATTTATCCTGTAAAGTCTGTTGCGATTCGTAAGAGCCAACTTCTCCAAGAAGGTGTTGTTGCAGAAGGTGGAAAAACACTTGACGAGATTCATGCAGAAGAAGCCCGATCTGAGGCTGAACTCAAAGCCAAGAAAGCAGCAGCACTTGCTTCTGCAATGGAAGATGATGACGATGAAGTCGCTGCTCCTTCAATAATTGCTGCTGCTCAAGCAATGGAGTCTGAGACTGCCCCTGCCGAAGAAGCACCTGCCGAAGAAGCACCTGCCGAAGAAGCACCTGCTGAAGAAGCACCTGCTGAAGAGGCTGCACCGAGCGCCGATTACGAATCGATGAAGGTTGCAGAACTCAAGGAACTTCTCAAGGCTGCTGGAAAGCCTGTTTCTGGTAAGAAAGCAGATCTCATTGCTCGCCTCAACGAGTGAATATACCCGAACGTAATGTTCAGCCAGCGAAAGCAAGGTCGAATCGATTCTCAAGGCGTAGGTTTGACAAACTCGAAGTGTGAGGGATTGACATGAAACGACTCGGTGTCATTGGCGGAACAGGTCTAATCAACATGGCCGTGGGTGAGGAAATGCAGCAATCTGGCATTGAGTTGTTGCGAAGAGACGATGTTACTGTAGAGACACCTTGGGGTGATGTTCCACTCACATGTATGCAACTCAAATCCGGAGGCGATGAGAAAGAATTGTTCTTTTTACAACGCCATCATAACGATGGTGAAGCAAGTCGTCCACCACATATGATTGAACATCGGGCAAACATGCGTGCTCTTGCAGATGCAGGATGCCAAGCCGTGATGGCTGTTTGTTCAGTTGGAGCAATTCCAGAAGATTTCCCACCGGGCAAGGTCGCACTGGCAGAACAATACATCGATTTTACTGGAGTAGCGTCTACTTTTCATGATGATTCTGCTGTATTTACATCTGTAACTGCGCCCTTTGATTCAAACATAAACCAGAAATTGAGTCACGTGTTGCGTTCCGTTCAAGAATTTTCTAAGGATGAGCGAATGTTCTACACCTATTGGCTTGCACAAGGCCCCCATTTTGAAACCAAAGCTGAAATCGATGCAATCGATTCACTTGGCGGACATATGGTGGGGATGACCATGCCAAGAGAGGCCAAATTGGCTCGAGAACTGAATCTTCCTTATGTTGCAGTCTGTATATCTTCAAATTGGGCAGCGGGTCGTGAACCCGGCGATTCTGGAGCAGACCTTGACCATCATGCCGTATCATCACAAGCCAATCGACGATTGATGCCGGTTTGGGCTTGCATGATTGAACTCCTCAAGTGAATGTAAACATCCTTGCCACGTTGGCTCAAGCCTTCTCAATCGCTTGAAAGTATTTGATAGAACACAATCAAACTTCAATGTTGGACCAAAAATTTCCTGCTTTCTCCTCGTCTTCGCTCGAGGAACTGTCCGTTTCCAGCGATTTAGAATCTTGCCAAACATTCTGTTGACTCTTATTGTGATTTTTGTCGAACAGTTCGGGAATCAAATCCCTCACACCGATGCTGCTCCCTGGACAATCGAGGATTTTTTCTTGATGAAAGAACAACTGAACAAATCCAGTGCTGCTATTTTCCCCTGTACTTCGATTAATCCTCTTGAATGTGAGATCCGAAACATTGTATCGCTTTTGGTTAATGATGTATTTTTCAGAAAATTGGTGCCCAACAACCACCCAATTTTCTCCATTATTACGTGCAATAAACTTCTTTCGAAACCACCATTCTGCAATCAAGGCATTTGACACGAGGAAGAGCATATAGAAAAAAACCGGTGCGTTGATGAACTTTTCACTAACGACTACACCTGCGGAAAAAAGCCACATTAAGACATACAAGATTGGTAAACCCTGATAGTCAAAGGTAGGGAATTTTACTTTTTTGTCGTATCCCAATTCCGTTGGCTGTGGTGGACTCACTTTTGCGGTTACAAGTCACTGAGATATAGATGTGTAGCCGGTAAAGAAGAATTCAACATTTGACAATTCATTGTTCGAGTATTTTTTGAATTCTCATTGTTGCATTATCGTGGCCCCAGCGAACTAGACCGGGTTGACTTTCATCGAACATGAAGTGCTTTGTCGCAAACTCTTCACCGTATTCGGGGTGAGGAGAGTCGAATTTGATGACAATTCGCGTGCTGAATGCTCCAAATGAACCCACTCCGGCTTTAGCAGGCCATCCGTCTACGAGTACACTATGCATTCTCGGAGCTTCAATCTCTGTTTTCTCTTCAAAACCGTGGGTGTCGTTTTCGACGAACAAATCTTGCTCAGTAGCAGGTTTGGTAGGTGGGATAGACATGGATTTAACATCGGCTCACAGTTCTTAAATTTCACTGAAATAGATTCTGCTCCTTCCTACAAGTTCTAAATCCGACTTTGCATACCCACCGATATGGACGGAATGTCGGTGGATGACTGGATGGCGCATGAAGCTCGCGATGAATGGGAAGTGATGATGAAAAAAATCGCAGTTTTTCATGACAAACACAATTTCGAAGAGAATAACGGTCATGATATGGGGTATCGAATCGCACTCACTGTCGAAGAATTAGGGGAACTTGCTGCGGCAGTTACCAAGGGTAAACCGCTGGAAGAATGTGCAGAGGAAATGGCAGACATCCTTCTGCTCTTGATGGGGCATTCCTTGGCCATGGAAATTGACCTCAAGGCAGCTTTTGAATCGAAATATGCCAAAATAATGAAGCGTCCATCACGTCAAGGCAGACTCGGCCTTAGGGTAACTGAATATGTTCCAGAAGATTGACTAGCGAATCCAGTGTTGGAATACCATGTTGTGTTCATCACGGGGTCCAGCATTGACAAATCGCTCACCGATGAGGTGAAATCCTTCACCATCCATCGAGGGAGCAAAAGTGTCAGCATGTTCGATTCTGGTCTCGATAACGGTCTTGTGGATTTCTTTGGTGTGTTCTAGGAAGAGATTGTAGATTTCGCCACCACCAATCACCATAATTTCTTCGCTCTCGCCCAATTTCAATACTTCTTCAAACGAAAGGACTTCCACATCATCTCGAGCAGAACGGGACAGAACAATGTGTCTTCTCCCTGGAAGTTTTCCGGGGAGGCTTTCCCAAGTTTTTCGACCCATAACCATTGTTTTTGACATTGTTACACGCTTGAAGTGTTGCAAATCTGTTGATTGACGCCACGGTAGGTCTCCATCCTTGCCGATAGCGCCATCAAGGTCGCATGCAAAAATCATCGTGAACATACAAGAATCTCCTCAAATTGCGATTGGTGCTGAAATATGAGGGTGATGTTCGTACCCAAGAACCTCTATATCTTCAAAGGTAAACGAGTCTATGGATGTACATTCAGGATTAAGTTTCAATTTCGGGAGCGGCATTGGTTCTCGAGTTATTTGCAAATTAGCTTGTTCCAGATGGTTGGTGTACAAGTGCGCATCACCAAGAGTGTGGACAAAAGTTCCGGCTTTTAAACCACAGATTTGTGCCATCATCTCAGTGAGCAATGCATAAGATGCAATATTGAACGGTACCCCGAGAAACACATCAGCGCTTCGCTGGTAGAGTTGGCAATTGAGTTTGCCGTTGGCAACATGGAACTGGAAAAAGGCATGACAAGGCATCAGCGCCATTTCATCAAGTTCACCTACATTCCAGGCTGAAACGATTATTCGACGGCTGTTCGGATTGTTTTTTATCATGTCAATTGCTTGTTCGACTTGATCAATAATACGTCCATCTTTGGCTTCCCACTTACGCCATTGCTTGCCGTAAACTGGGCCAAGGTCGCCGTTTTCATCCGCCCATTCATTCCAAATGCGGACACCGTTTTCTTGCAGATACTTGACGTTCGTATCGCCTTTCAAAAACCATAACAATTCGTGGACAATTGAACGCAAGTGAAGTTTTTTCGTGGTGACCATTGGAAATCCTTGAGAAAGGTCAAACCGCATTTGATGACCAAAAACCGAAAGTGTACCTGTGCCGGTCCTATCTCCTTTTTGCTCACCTTCGTCAAGAATGCGTTGTATTAACTCATGATAGGCTTTCACAGACTCACCAATTTCTCGT
>JASLVU010000131.1 GCA_030741225.1 Candidatus Poseidoniaceae archaeon
ACAGAAATAGACCCTGAACTCCATGGATAGAACATGCCATCAGAAGTAATCGAACCGTTTGAACAACTCCAAACAACATCACCAGAAACCAAATTGTTCACGGCGTCATAAAGTTCAGCAGAGAATAAGTTGACTTCATCGGCCGTTATTGTGTTAACTTCTGATGAGATTTCAATTCGAACAGGTTGAGATGATGATTGGCGAGCAACCACCTCTTCCTCATCGAGAACGACTTGCGTAATACTCACCATGTTGAGACCACTGAAAGAAAACATCAGAACACACAGTACGCTGGTGAGAAGAAGACTCGTTGTACTGTCACGACGCATGAAATCAACTCTTACTTCAACATCTATCAATGATTTGTAGGTCAATCTGTCCATTCGCCCCATTCAGCATCGCCTTCTTGGCGATACCACCATGTTCCGTTTTCGTCTTCTGCCCATTCTGTTCCATCTTCGTCAACACGATGATCAACCTGCCAAGAGGTATCTTCGTCTATTTGTGGAATTGACTTGGTTTCAGGTTCAGCCTCAGGTTCGGGCCGAGTTGGTGTCGTCGTTGCACTGGAAGAAGAGTAATCGTCATCTTCATCGTCATACTCATCATCATCATCATCGTCATAATCAGAATCTCTGTTTCGCAATGCTACAGTGAGCAATCCAAGAATAACAACGCCCACGATACCGAGTAATCCAGCACCAACATAGTACAGTGGCCCTCCAGCTTTGAAGAAACCACCAATATTCCCGACAACTTCCACCGTTCTTTCTTCAGTTACTTTACCTGCAGTGACGGTTATGGTTTGAGTACCTTCGTCGAGTGTGATAACATTCCAGATACCTTGACCCTGGTTCAAGACATCAGCACGTCCAGTGGATTGCACCTCCGCACTTGGGGGAACTTCGATTGGATTGAGGTACATGTCAAATGCCTTTACAGTGACTGTAAAGTTTTCAAGTTGGTCAACGCTCGTAGCCGAGAGTTCAACAACGAGTGAATCAACGATGCGTTGTGCTTCAACGGTAACATCTACGCTGCCGGAAGCTGAACCCGCTTCGAAGCGTAGGGTGTGTGGACCTGCGGATGTTGCAAGATAACTGTAAGTACCTTGAACAGTGCCAGAGGTTATGTTTTCTAAGGCAAATTCTCCTTCAAACCAATCGACATCTTGAGCAAAGGAGTTGCCATCTGCATCAGTACCAGTAATTGTAATGAAGATGTCTTCTCCAGCTGTTTGTAGAGATGTGTCGAGTTCTGCTTCAACAACCACCGCAATACCGTGAACAACCGTAATTGTCACTGTATCATCAATAATACAATTCACGTATGAATTACAGACTGCAGATGCAGTAATCGACCAGTTTCCAGTCTTTGAAGCCTCCCAACGCATATTGTTCTGAACAAGTTCATCCGTGATGTTGAGAACCTCGTTCGTATCCAAGTTGGTAATTGTCCATTCAAGAATACTCGAATCAATAGGGTTGGTATCGAAGTCTGTAAGTGCAGACGTAAAGTCAATGTAATCATCTGATGTGATGTTAAACTCATCAGCACTCAATCCATCAGAGCCCGATGCAGTAACAGTTACAGAACTCAAATCACCCTGAGCCACCGTAACGTTGATTGATACGACATGCAAGACTGTGCCGTCATCGTAAGAGGCTGTTATGGTGTAATGATCCGGAGAGGCAAGATAAGGAACAAAGGTCGTTTCATCTCCAGTTAATTGTTCAAGAACTGCTTGTGAGGTCCATGTCGAATGCGTAAGAGACCAATTAGCCGAGATTATCCAACGATTGTCCTTTTGGTCGAATGCTTTGACATTGACATCAAGAATCTCATCAGCAGTCATGTCAAAGTTATTCCAAGTTGAAACATTATCATTGACAATCAGAAGCAACGAGACAATTGCGCCTTCTTGAACCGAAATTGTGAGGTTTGATGTTACGGTTTCGTAGGTAGCCTTGATGACTTTTGAACCGCGTGAAGTCGGGGTCCAAACAGCTGGCTCCCCAGGAGTTAACTGACTGTCTTGCGGAGATTCCCAGTCGCCTTGTTGAAGTAGGACTGGCAATCTGTTCCCGCGAACATCAATACGAGTCGTGTTAATCCATACCTGCTCATCTGCAGTTATCGACAGAGAGGATGCTGCCAGTTCAAGACTTGCAATTTGGCCATGCCCTACATCTATGAGGATTGAACCTTGAGCTCCAGAAGTCGAAGTAAGGTTCAGATACCATTGACCAACGTGATCTGGGAAGTATTGTCCTGTTGACTCGGAATAGTTGCCATTATCGGCAGTCCACGACAACACTCCAGCCTCACTCAAATCAGTGATTTCATTTCCAAATTGGTCATGAAGAGTGTGCGTAATATCACAGAAAACGCCAGCAGGAACTGTACCTTGACAGCCTGTCAGTACAAAGTATGCAGGGATTCCAGTTTCAACCTCAATCAAGACCGTTATTTGTTGTGGGGAAGCACCACCTAGCCATGAGATTTGAACGGTTTGGGCGCCACTTGCATACGGATGGAACAAACCTTCAGTCGATGAATCCATACTACCGTTACTCGGAACATAAGTGATGGATTGTCCAGCAACAATATTTCCATTTTGGTCAACGACATGTGCGTTGATTTGTAGATGTTCATCGGCAGTAATCGTAGCAGTTTCAGGAGTAGCAACCAACAAAATCGGAGCACCGGGGGTAACTGTAACGACTTGGCTCGAACAAATTATGCCAAAGCAAGCAGAAATCGTGTGCTGACCAGTTGAATAAGGAGTAAATACTCCGGTTTGAGAGATGGTTCCGTTACTTGCTGTCCATTCTACGGGCACATTTACCGATGCTAGGAGGTGGTCAAGAGCGGTGTATGAGAACGTAACTGGAGTATCTGCGTCAGTAGTAGGAGCCGATGGCAATAAATTAATTGAAGTTACATTGGTGTGGTTAAGCAGGATAATTGGACGCAATGATTTACTCGGATTTTCACTGGAATAGAAGTTCGCAAGTAGAGTTCCCCGGTTTGGTGTAGCAAGAATAACCCATGCATTGTCGTTATCTATAAGCATTCCATTGACTCCAATATCAAACCAAATCCAGCGATTATCGGTCAAATTTGTCTCGACAAAGGACGAAATCGGAGTGGCTTCATAATCCACTCCAGCCAGTAACCCGGGTGAACCCCAAGCACCTGATGAGGCTGATGAAGAACCATTCCAAGTCGAAGAGGACTGCGACCATTGAGAGTTCAGAAGTCTGTGAACGCTGAATGTCATTTGGTTTGCACCACCCGATGACTCCCAAGAGTCCAGATACAATCCCAAACTCGCTGAATGTATGCTAGAATGGGAGGGCAGAGGAACTTGACCGTTATCCAATCCGAAAGTAATCCTTGTTTCTAATCGTGCATTAATACCTGAGTACGTTCCTAGTTCGACAAAAGATTGGTCACCGAAATTCGTGTCTGGGGCTGCTTCACTCAAGAATGTCTCACGAATATTCGTGTGTCCAAATTGTGCCACCTCATTTCCGGTTTGGAAAGTGTAGGTATAGGTCATGTCTGCATTATCAGCATGGTTTGGAGAGCCAATAGCAAACGTCCATCTCGGCGATGATGGGCCAGGAATGGATTGGTTTACACCTTGAACCCACCATGTGAATACTTCACCATCATCCAATGCATTCGAAAATTGGAAAGTGGTCCCGTTGATTTCCGAGGAAGACCATGAATAGAATTTGTAAATTCCAGACTCGTTTGCTACAGTCACGATGTAACCTGTTGCGCCACTGACTGGAGCCCATGTCAGTAGAGGCTTTTCGTCGGATTGAAGAACAGGTGCAGAAAGATTGTAGAGAACTTCGCCATCAAGCGGCGAGACAAGAGTTGGTTGGCTTGGTGGAAGTATTCCTCCAACATTGTCAACATATTCAAACATAAGATATGGATGAAGGGAAGCATTTGACCCTTCACTCGAGTAAAATGCATGACTTGTCGAAGGGTTGCCAACTGTTTTCAGTAAAATTGTCATCGTCAGATTCCCATTCGCAATGTTGCTTTGAGCCAGACTGGTTAAATCCCAAGTATTCCATCCTGATGCAGGAGATAAGGTGAGCGTTGAACGGGTGACTTCAGTTGGAGAGCATGTTGCATTGTTACCCCAAGTTACCGAAGATTCATTGAAGCTCGAACATGCATGAACCGAAATTGTGGTCGAAGTGGTACCTGTGACGCCTGTTCGATACAAGTTGAGAAGCATAGATGTTGGAGTAATTGCAGCCGGCCATGGCATTGAGCCCAAATCAAATTCAAAGTACAATTGGCTTTCACCAGTTCCCGAAGCAGATGTACCAAGATTCAATTGACTGGAAGAGCCAAGATTACCGGTTACTGAGGATGAAATTTCGGCATCCGGCACGAGCGGTACTTGCCCAGTATTGGAAAAGACGGAACCACGAGCAATGGCGACAGAATAGTTTCCAGAACCATCAGAGTCGCCTTGAGAATCCGGTATCCGGAACTTATTCACATCCGACCAGTGTCCAATTCGCGAACCTTGGTCTGCACGAATTCTCCAGTAATTCCAAAAATCTCCCGTTTCAACATCATCGACAGTTAGAGTCGAATTCAACAGATCCCAAGTGACGTTGGTGCTGTTTGACAGGTTTGCTGATGAGTCTGCACAGATCGAGTCAATCATCCGAGCATTGCGTGAACTGCAGAGAATCCATCGGGTCTGATTTGAATCGACACTCGACCAATTGGAAACAAAGGAATCTTGACCTGTTGGGATAGGTGATGAGCTGTTCCAAAGAGTTGCGCCATCTGCAGGTAAGAGATTTACAGGGCTGTTTGGTGACCAAGGTGAGGTCTGCTCGTAGGTCATAGTCAATTTCGGCCGGCTGGCGACAATTGAATTCTCACTGCTTGCGATATAGTAGGTGCCCTCGACTCGATTTTGTATCTCTTCAGGCTGTATGATAATATTGAGGCGTTCTTCACCTCGCTCAATTGCGTG
>JASLVU010000132.1 GCA_030741225.1 Candidatus Poseidoniaceae archaeon
CAAGCAATACCCACGACAAAGAGTACCAAAAGCAAAAGGTTGTCATTGAAACTTTCGAGCAAACCAAAAATCATGACATCACAACCCTGGGTCCTTGGTATGAGCTTTCAATCCAATCATGAACATTGCCAAAAGAGTAACAACCAATCCACCCTTTACGACAGCATTAATCGTTGAAGCTGGGGGAAGTTGCATGAATGCACCAAGGTCACCGGTCATGAGTTGAGGTACCAATCCAGCAATCGCCAAAATAATTGGTCCAATCATTCCAATAGAAAGTAAAGTTTCAGGCACTGCCCCTAATTCTTCAATGTACTTTTTAACAGACTCAGTACGCTCATTTTCCATTCTTGAACCTTGTTTGCGGAGCGTATCGATAATGTCTGTATTTTGTGTGACATTGGTGTACATGGTGTTAATCAGTCTTCGATACCCTTCAGAATCTGCTTTATTCATCAAACTCTTCAGTTCAGGACCTAAACCACGGCTGTTTCCTTTTCTCAAACGAGCCATCATTGAAGAAAAATCCTCTGAAATGATGCCATATCCACCGCTCCCGATGGTATGGATTGCTGCTTCTAGACCGACTCCGGATGACATCAAAACATCGAGAGTTCGAATCACATAGAGAACTTCTCTCTGCTCATCCAACTTTCGCATCGGCTCACCTCAAACAATATCTTCAAACAATTCAAAAGTGAACATTTTGTTCGAGCTTTCATATTCCATCGATGCAAAAAGTACTTTGACATCTCTTTCTTCAAATGGGTCGTGAATGTAAGGTTGGCCAGAACGGAACATAGCGAGAACTCGCTTGTAATCATCAATTTCAAGTTCACCAGTTATTGTGTATGCTGTCGACTCAGCACCTTCATCATGTAGGTCATCGCCTTCTTCTCCACGAATAATTGTTCGAGTGAGGCGGCGAGTAAGACGTACTTTCATATCACAATTAGGTATTCGGACCCAATCTGCGCTCGTCGTTCCTGATGCGGGGCGAATGAAGAAATCCATACCAGCCATATGTCGACCTCTAATCTATCCACGCAATCACAAGGTCTTCAATGTTGGGGGCGCAAATCAATCAACTGACGATTCTAAACCAACCAAAACGGGGCTCATGCAATGTTCCTTCATTGGAGAGTTCATCCAGCTTTTCTTCGGCCAACCCTCGGTCAAAACCACGTGCAACTGCATTGGTCAGAACTGTTTCAAAATCGACACCGTCGCCTTGATCAAGTTGCTCGATGAGAGATACAATAGTGTCCTTTACCTCTGAATCGCCACCAGTCGGTGGGGTTTCTGAGTCATCCTCCACAGATTGAACTGGCGCAGCAACCGGTTGACTCGCTGCATCCATGCGCCCTTCAGCAATATCAAGAGCCTGCATGATGTTTAGAGTATAATTTTCAATGTCAATATCACCGTAGTGATTCCGTGAAACAAGAAGCCCATCGATCATGAATTCCGGAATGCCAGCGGCAACCAAACCTTCACGAGTAGGTTCTGCAGATAAGGAATCAGTGTAATGTTTCATTCGTCCTAAAGTATCTTCACATGCTCGAGTCAGCCACAGAGCGTATTGCTGGGCATCGATTTCGCAAGCCTCTTCGGGTCGAAGGGACGTGTAAACTGCACCCTCGTCGGTCTGGTACCAACGCGATTTAGCAACCATGAGCAACAATACTGGCTCACCACCTTCGACCTTCTCAACCAGTTGCAAAGTCAACTCACGCATTGATTCAGTTGCGTAATCCCCGACTGAGAAATAATGAAGTCCGGATGGGTCACGCATTTGACCTTGATACAAAGTAGAGCCGTTGGAAGTCTCACGAACTTCAAGCCGTTCCAAGAGACCTGCCACAACGACTCTGTTGACCTTTGCACCAAGTTTTGTAATAACGAACGATGGATCGTATTCTCCGGACCCCTTCTCGTTTAATGTTGATTCACTGAATTCAGACGCAAGCATGTGCCATGCTGGCTGTCTTTTTGCACGACGGGAAGACTGCATTAAGCAACCCTCCATTGTGCACGTATTTCAGTCGCCCTTAAACCAGCGTCCTCCTCGACAAACGAAGCAGAGTCTGCAAGCATCATTGCTCCCTGTTCATCGACAATTGTCCTACCTGAAGCTTTGATTTTTCGACCGAGCATTTTCGAGCGAAGAGATTGAACGAACGCCAATTGGCCCAAATCACTTACCTGAGTTTGCATTTCCTCCTCAGTAATTCCAAGAAGTGAAAGTGTAGCGTCTTTGTTGATGAGCAGTGAAACCGATGATTGCCCGTCATCTATTGCTAGACGAAGACGGATATCTGTACTTCCATCATTGGGTCCATGTTCAAAACATTCGCCGTCTCGTAAAACTCGCCTGCACTCAGTGCATCGCATAATGAATCCCGAATCTTCTCGAACACTGACCACCACAGCTGCCGTAGATACGCCTACTCGGCTGGCACCGGTCGAAAGTTCATGCAACTCGACCTCTACAGTATGCTGAGTGAGGTCGAGTTCAGAGTCCCAAGGTGGGGCATCCAAGAATTCAACTTGGTCAGCGTTATCGACAGTAATATCAGGAATACCTTGCCATGCACGAACTCGTACGCCCTTGAGGCGAACAGTGAGAGGAAGTTTGTCATCGGTGATTGGTAACTCACTCCAAGCACTCATCCTGCATTTACCAGTAGGATCTGCAATTTGGCCAGACCACAAAAACCGTTCTTCACCATCGCGTGTGAAAGAGCGTTTCGTCCACTCGGTAATTTGCACAACTGCATCGACATCCCGAGCCCCATCTCTTAGTTCAGATAATGTCAAAACGGTCTGCTGAGATAATGTATCGGCGTCAGAGAAGTTTTTATCGTGGTAAATTTCAATCTTCGTGGTTCTGCCAAAATTTAATTCTGGAGTGTCCCGGAAAGTTCTCACTTGAGCACCTTCAATCTTCAACAAGGTTCCAACTTCATGTTCAAAGGGTTCCCAAGAAAGGAAACCAATGGTACCTGAGTCATCGGCGATTCGTCCTCGAACGATATCAATTGAACCTGAACCATCTTTGCGATGAATTTGGTCGGGTCGAGAAGCAAGAATGCGGCCCACGACACAAACATATCCCTCGGAGGGCAATGATTCGATATCTTGTGGCTCACCCGGGGCAGTCACCGGTCGAGTACCCTCTCGAACAACTGCAATTCGAGTGGACTGGTTGATGTTCAACGACATTTTTCCTTGGTACTCATTGACCGAAGCACCCTCAATTCGGACAACAGAACCAGGAGTGATGTTCGAATTTGGACCCCAATCTTTGTACTCCCAACGGTTCTTTTCACCGTGTTCTTCCCACGGATTGTCTTCGAGTAAACCAAAAGCAATTTGCTTTTGCTCACCACGTATCATTTGGTCACGAATGTTGTGAGAAATGATTTCAACTTCAATTTCAATATCTCTATCATCGCCCTTCAACTCACTAAGCCGGCTGACTTTACGCGTTGGCTTTGCAGTAGATGAACTGGATGAGCCTGACGTGCCCGACGGAGCTGGGGTCTTGTCACCTTTGAACCGGCGAAGAATTGAACGCATTGCATCTTGAGGAGGAATGAAAAATTCGGTCTCATACTTTGCAAACGCTGCAGCAACCTCTTCGGGATCAGCATCAGGACATTCTGCAAGAATTGACTTGACGTGTGATTCGTATTTTTCAGACATTGCAATGCCCCCCGTCAGGCGAATTCGTTCGATGCCTGTACGGAGAACAGGCTGCGGGCTTTCGTGCGATTTGGTTGAGACTGTACACTCCCTTGACCTCCATGGATTTCTACAGGAGAGTCGACAGGACATAAAGAATACCGTGATGTTTGTTCCTAGATACCAATCGTCGAATCAAGCCACTGAGGACTTAAACTGGATTGATTCTCAAGCCTTGCATCAACAGCACATCTGGTAGATGCATTGCGCCAGAAGAATACGACCCTTGAATCCGAACTTCATCTCCCAGATGCACATCGTGAGAAAGTGCCTTGGCTAAGTTGCCAGATAATCCGGCTTGCTTCACCGGACCAAGAATTTCACCATCTTGAACGCGAAGCACTGTACTGGTTGTAACTGAAAAATCACCACTTGTTGGGTTCGCAGTGTGCGCACCCATCACGCTATGGACAATATATCCCTCATCCATGTGTCGCAACAAAGCATCTTGTGATGAACCTTGACGAGATGAAATCATGTGCAAATCGGCACAACCGGTACTTGGAGGGCTTTGATGACCGCCACGCACTGCACAGCCATTCGATTGTGCGGAGTCAATTCGACCTTCTGAAACTTGTTGAGCTGCATCTCGAGTCGACCAAAGAGAGCCGATCAAGCGGCCATTCTCAATGAGCGTTTGACGACGGGTAGGCACACCTTCTCCATCTCTTGCAGATGCAGATTTCCCACCCTCCATTCTGCCATCATCAATGAGAGAAAGGTCGTTAGCAAGAACGACTTCACCCTGTTTTCCTGACCAAAAAGATTCGTTACGAACCAAACGGTCACCACGGATTGCAGAAGGAACGACCATTGAAAACAGTGGCGAAAAGCCCTCACTCGTCATCAATACTGGAGTATCATGGGCTTCGGAATTTACCTCTATGGGGCCACGTGTTTTTTGAGCCCAGTCAACTGCAATTGATACACAATGAGGCACTTGCTCGAGACGTTTTCGACTTGAATCGCCTTCGTATGAGCTTGTAAGTTCATCATCGGCGTCAATTGAAACTTGAACGCCAACTCCATGTGATGTGGTTACACCGCTCGATTCTATTCCTTCACTGGTATAGATGGCGCCTGCATTAGCACTGACTCCCAATCCACCCCCAGTTACAACTGCGCGTTGGTCGAGAGAAGCGACTTCGCTAAGGATTGCGTCTGCCTGCTCGAGTAAATCTTCTGGTCCAATACTAAGGATATTTGAATCAAAAAGACCACCGACTTCCTTAGCTGATTGTTCGCTTGGCAACAC
>JASLVU010000133.1 GCA_030741225.1 Candidatus Poseidoniaceae archaeon
ATCTTCGGATTGATGGCACTGCTACTGATTGCGCCAGCTCTTGCAATGCCTGGCGGACCGCCATGGATGAACGGAGACAACTTGGTTGTAGAGAGTGGATGCAGTTGCCATGGTGATGGTGCAGCCTCTACCGAGGTTGTTGTATCCATATCCGGCGTACCCCGAGCATATACTCTTGATCAGACATATCAATTCACGATATCTCTTCAGCACGCATCGAACGATGGAGGTGGATTTATGATTTGGGATTATAATTACGGGACATTGACACCTGGCGATGGTTCTCAATCAGTTTCCGATGAACCTGGTGCGCTCTCTCAGTCAGCAACGGGCAATGATTGGATTATATCTTGGACAGCTCCAAGCTCAGATGTCGGAATTGTTCCGTTCCAACTTGTAGGAAATGCTGTTAATGGCAACGGTAATTTTGATGCTGGAGACACATGGAACATTGTTTCGTTTTCAATAAGCCCTCCTGATACCGCAACTAATGATGACGAAGCTAACCTTGCATTGAGGACGATTAGTGTTGGAGACTATGAGTCACTTTTCGTTGCAGTTGAGGACCCAGAAGCAGTTGAGGCAGAGCGACAATCAGAATTAGCAGAAATTTTCTTTGATGAAGGAAACATCTACTATTTCATGACCCTCTCAATCATCATCATAGCTGCCGTCATCCAAGGTGAGTTTTATGAACGTAAATTCGGCGGCGGCCCTGAGCATTTGGACAAGAGTTTGGCCATACCTCAAGGTGTCCGTAGAGGAGCACTCACAGCATTACTTCTCATCGGATTTGCCTGGACGGTTGACAATGACTCTTCATGGCAACTGATGCTCACTGTAGGGATGCTAACACTTTGGGGCTTCTTCGGAGTATACCGTACAATTGTACAAGCACGTGCTCCAGCACAATCCAAAGATTTGGTATGATGTGAAGTACCATGAGTACTGAGGAAAACATATGACGCTCAACCTTGAACATGACCAGCATAGTCACGTTCAAGATCATTTGAATGAACTCACTGCTCGTGTAACATTGGTAGTGTTTCTTTCGAGCCTTTTTACTGGTCTCTGGTTGACTCAAATTGATTCGATATTGGATTTCGTACTCCAATTTCTCAATCCATGCGTTGAAGGATGCCTAAATCTCTACGACCCTGCTCGATGGAGTGCTGTTCGTTGGATGAGTTCAGCTCTTCTCGGCATTGGGACAGCATTGCCTATTTTTCTTCAACAGGGATGGAAATTTATTCATCCCGGATTATTACCAACCGAACGAAGATGGGTTAAATCGTGGCTACTCGGCAGTAGTGTCACACTACTATTATCAGTTCTAGCAACGGTTGTGTTGATTTTCCCTATTGCATTTGATATTGGCCACCAAACACACGAATCGGTGCAACTGGATGCGCGTTATGATGCGATACAGATGTTGACTCTGATCATTGCAGTTATTTGGACTGAGATTATTGTTGCTTGTGCACTTAGTGCGATGGTTCTTGCGGGAGTGGTTGGTCTGCTGAATAAAGATACTGCAGATTGGTGGCGCATTCGTGTCTATGGACTGGTTGTATTACTCTTGTTGGCTTCATTGCCAAATGAAGGTGGTTTGACAGTACTTCTAACAATACTCTCAATATTAATAATCGAAAGGGGCGCTCGAAAATGGATTCAAAGTGAGCCGCCTCTTTTCAAAGGTAAAAAGCCGCTAATGGATCATGAAGGAGGTATTCGTAAAATATTGCTCATCAACCATTCAATTGATGGAAAGAGACAATTGTTTCATCCAGCAGTCAAATTACCCATTGCAAACACTTCCACTAAAGCACTGGACATATCAACTTCAGAACAAGAGCAGATTCTAGAAATTATTCTACATAACAGATTGACTGACATATTCATCGATGGTCTCCCCTTCAATACGTTACCGAAGACATTCCGTGAAAACTGTCGCTCTCTCGGTTGTTCTATTTGGATAAATCAAAATTTCGAAGGTGAAACTCAAACGACTATGTTTTCATTAAATGACGAATTAAGAGATTTCATTTTACTCAAAATAAGTAAAGATGTTACGAATCGAGAAAATCAAAGAGTACAAATTATATTTGATGCATCAATGTGAGTCCTAGAATTATGTGAAGGTTGAGTTGATGGTTTGTAACCTCTTGATGGAACATAATCTTTCCAGATACCAGCTGTACAATCTGTCGTAAAGAACCAAAAGACATAGGTCAACCCAGTTTCATGAAATCCAAGCATTCAAACACTTAACAGTGCTGCGATGAGCATGAATACAAAGTTTGGCGTCCCGGTAATCGTCATTCTTTTGATACTCAGTTCATGGTCATTCACAAATAACGAAACAATCGAACAGTGGATCAGTGAAAATTCAATTACCGTTCAAAATGAAGAAGTTGAACTCCTACCCTTGCAAGAACATGAGCGCTGGTTGGTACTTCTTACCGATTTCGAAAACCAACCAACCACAGAGTCATGGGGTCCATCTATGGCTCAAACATTACTTGATGATGTGGCTCGGAACTATATCTATCAAATGTCAGGATATTCCACTGAAATTCAAATCGATGTCAGCACGAGAGTAACTCGAGCGGAGAATCCTGTAGAATATTATGGCAAAGATACCAACGGTAACAGAGATATGAATGAAAAAGGAGACTTTCTTCCAGTACATTTGGCAAAGGAAGTAGTTACAGACCATATTAATCATGCAGACTGGGATGAATACGACTTGAATGAAGACGGTTACGTCGACAGATTGCTCATCCTTCATACAACAAAGGGACAAGAAGAGAACCCTGGACAAACCAATGGAATTTGGAGTCATTTTACCACTTTTGATTCTGCAATCGATGTCGATGAAAACATGAAAGTTGAACATTACACAATGGCAAGCATTCGAACAGGTTCGAGTGGTGTAGGGACCATTTTGCATGAAATGATGCACCAAATGGGTGCTCTGGATCTTTACCCAGTTCACGACAGTAGTAATCAGAACGACTGGCAGGGAATCGGTGATTGGGATATCATGGCAAGTGGTAACTGGAATGGCGGAGGTGTTTGGCCAGCACTTCCAACATCTGCAACCTTAGACATGTTGAAAGCGAACAGGTCCCAAACAATGGATTTGACATGGCCAGATAGTGCTCAAAAACCTTGCATAGGTCCTACTGTCCAGATGTTTGGCATGAGTGAGAACGGTACATCTCTCAAAATTCCGATCAGTGATAGTGAAAATGTTTGGATTGAATATCGTTCAAATCATGGATTTGATCAGCATCTCCCAGGTAGCGGTATTCTGGTAACTTATCAAGACAGAAGTGTAGGTGATGAAGAGCAAAATGAGCTCAATCGAGATCAAGAACAGCCTTGGTTGACAGTTATCGAGGCCGATGGTCGCAAGGATATTCTCTACGGTTCAAATTCTGGAGAAGAATCTGACCTGTTCCAAAATGGAAGTTCATTTGGTGCTGAAGGTATCAAAATCTATACCCACGATGGATTCCTCGTTCCTTGGATTGCAACGGTAAACATCAGTTTGAGTGTGCAAATCTCGTTCTCTGCACCGGAGTGCACCAACCAATTGAGTATTAATGCTCCAGATTTTGGAGGCGTGTATATTCCTGGTGATTCATTCCCAATTCAAGTATCAGCGATTGAAGTATGTGATTTATCCCATAATCTAACAGTATCTGATGGAAGAACATTCCTTCCACTCGACAATATATCGATAGGAAATAAAGAAACGCTCGTTGAACTTGAATTCTCTACTGAAAGTTTGTCCAATTCCGAGGCAATTATCGAAGGGTGGTTTTACTGTGGTAATGATTCACTCTTCATCAAAACCAAAATACTGACACTGGGAAGAATTCCATTTGAAGCCACGATTACTGGTACCCTCGATGCGAATGAAAACTCTGTGATAAATATCAAAATTGATTCAACAGGGGAAAAGTCACAGATGTTTTCAGTCGATTTAGACGGGCCTATGTCAAGAATTGCTTCCCCTCCCACACAAGTCACTCTCAACGGTGATGATGAAATTCCGATTGAAATTACGCCCAATGGATTGTTACAAGACAGAATGTCGGTCAATGGCGAATTTGTACTTCTTTCGCAAAGTGGTCACAGGTGGGTAATTCATCTCGAATTTACCGCAGTTGATAATGATAATTCTAATTTTGTCAAATGGCAAAAACCGGGTACATTACTTGGCCTAGCCGGGGTTTTTGCAGCACTTTGGATATTTTTAGGCACATTTGAGAAACAAAAGAAACCCCAAAGAGATACGGAAATTGATTCTTTGAACACACTGTCAACAATCGACACACAGCAAGACCCATGGGGCAGAACTTTCGATGAGTGACTATGTGCGACCAGGTAACCATCGCTGAACTTGGAGATAGAACCATTTATTGTTGTAAAACAAGGCACAAATCCACTGTTTGTTTACCCCCTCAGATAACCGTACAGCAAGACACGCACCCTCCCAAGTCATTGGAGCCCGACTCGACGGTTGAACCAACCAGGGAGCGTGAGCATCTCCCACAGAAGTCTCGTAAACTCTCCAGACTGAACCGTACTTGAAACCGGGGCGTAAAACAACGCCACGAGCCATCAAGTCGCCATACAATTGGTGCTGAAAATCGAGAGTTGTGTTGGATAGCTTTGCATCAAGATAAAGGCCTTCTTCATGCCTTAAGTGGCGGCCTGATAAATGCTCGACACCTAGACTGTCCCACGGCCATTGGTTCGAATTCGGAATGTACCATCCTTCGCCACGCCGAATACGTAAATCCCATAACCCTGAAATTGTATGAACTTCACTCTCCGTTAGCGATTCCCAGGTGGTCTGATTCCCGCTCGGATTTGACTCCGATAAAAGATACATTGTGACATCCAATTCTTCATCGATTACAAACAATTCCGCTTGCATCCCTAATGCGTGT
>JASLVU010000134.1 GCA_030741225.1 Candidatus Poseidoniaceae archaeon
ACTGTTCCAGTTTCCTTGGATATAGTTGCTGAAACCAAAGTTACTGACGATGCTGGATGGGAAGAAATGTCAGCGCCGGTTGACGACGAACCCGTTCAGCCTGTTGATGCATCACCTCCAACACCAACCCAGTCGACAAATAACGAGTTCGATCACAGTGATGAACGTGCTCAACTTGAAGCCGAACTTGCTCGACTTGACGCTTCTTGGAACCATAGAAATGAACCAACCACTGAAAAATCCACAGACCCTGCCCTTGCTGCATTAGAGGCTCGACTTTCAGGATTAGATCTGTGAGGTGTACTCATGACTTCAGAACCAACCACTCTCTTGCAAAGAGATGAACAACAAGGTCGTCGATATCCACTCTTTGTTGAGCGCCTTCTTCTTCTTACTGGGATAGTTGGTTTTTGGTTCCTTCACCCAATGGTTTTGGAACGAGTGGATGGAATTGGCGGTACAATTGCCGCATGGTGTGGATTACCACTTGTGTTGCTGATGGTTGTTGAAATCATGGGGCGATTTGTTCAAACAGTGCGTAACGATTCAAGTTAAATCTCAACAACTTCTTTTCCTTGAGTGATAACTTCTGGATTACGTCGTGAATATATGAATCCCCAAATTCGCTCCCACGGTACAAAGAATCGAAGAATCGCCATTACACTCAGGAACATCGCCGCAGAGATGACCAGTCCGTAAGTGAGCGACAATTCGATAGATTCCGAAATTTGTCCTGCCCACTGGCTGCCGGTCGAATCTTGGACAATACCCAACAACACGCTGTGGAATCCTAGAGCAATCGTTGTCGCAATACCGGTAAGTCCTAAGAATCCAAAAGTATGTCGTAGGTGTGTATTGAGAACATTGTCCATTTGCCGAACATACTCTGGATCACGCTTGCATGATTCTGGAAGTCTGTATGCATACTCAAGGTATCGAATGACGCCGTAGGATGATTCTTGAAACACCATGATGAGCACTGCAATCATAATCAAAGCGAA
This sequence comes from Candidatus Poseidoniaceae archaeon, assembly GCA_030741225.1. Taxonomy (GTDB): domain Archaea; phylum Thermoplasmatota; class Poseidoniia; order Poseidoniales; family Poseidoniaceae; genus MGIIa-L1. The sequence continues at coordinate 1,002 of JASLVU010000134.1, forward strand.
TTGCTGCTTTGTAACAAGCATGAGTCCAAAGATTCCTATTGTCGGGTCGCTAAACTGAGCCCCAATGATATTCACGGAATCACCGTATGAACCGAGTTGGCCGTTGATGAGTGGGAATGCGAGAATGGCGTGAATTCCAAGGAACAGCAGCGTAAACCCGATTGCCCATGCAATTGAGCGACGAGAAAGCCCCCAAATTCCTCGGACACCCATGATGACGGGCAAGAGATACAAGAACAAAATCGTCAATGACATAATCATCAATAACGGCCACTCTAGTGAACTGAGTTCGCTTGAGTTTGGAAGTCGAAGGCTGAATGAAAACAACATTCCAGTTAACCAAGAAAGTAGGAGTTGTCCGACAAGTGCAACGATGAGGGTAATGATGAATCCCAGTTTCACACGTTGTTGCACCTTTGGGGTTTGGAATGCCAACAAAGCCATACCTCCACCCAGTAAAAGGCCGAGAATGATGGGTACATAGAATCGAGACATTCCATCTCTACCCTCTCCAGTCAGCCAGTCTCCGATTGGCAGTTGGTCTCCAATCAGGATCTCAATTGTATCAAACAGCATGGTGTGATCAATTGAGCCTACCACATAGGTTGAGACGACTTCAAGATACATTCCGATAAGTGCGATGGTTGCGATGACCTGTAAGGATATAATTTGCCATTGTTTTCTCAACATTTTCAAATGCAATGTACGAGGACTGATTTCACCGGTTACGGTGACGTCCGCTTGAATACTTACATCATCTGCCATGTTTAGTACCCCCTCACTTGCATCAACGCCTGAGATAAATCCATGTCAGGCATCCAATCGATGACCATCGCACCAGAACCTGCTAGAGTGGTAAGTCGGTTCTGTCGTTCAAGTTTGAGCACTTCATACGACATTCTTGGAATACGGCTCACCAATCGTTCAAAGTCGATGCTTGATGGCGAAAGAACAGTTACTTCGTGCCCACGTCCCACAAGGTCACGGACAGCAGCAGGTACTGTACCGTCACCTTCACATGAGGAAATGATAAACACAGGGCTTCCTCGACTGAAACGACCGCTCAAGGAATTTGTTACGGCTTGTAGCGGCATGTTTCCTTTAGGAGAAACACCTGCAAGAGCGCTTAAAATCTTGAAATATTGTTTGTCGCCGGTGTCAGGTGGTAGATAGGAGAGGCTGTCATCAAAGATAGCGAGAGCAACAGAGTCTCGACGCTTAAGGAAAAAAGCAGCGAGACTCGCAGCAGAAACGGTTCCCATTTCGAGCGGATTTTTTAGAACAGTTCCGATGCGAGCGATGTCTCTACTGTCAAGTAGAATATACAAATCAGTCACAGCATCTCGACACTTCTCATTGACCATCAAGTCTCCAGTTCGAGCGAATGCTTTCCAATTGATGTTCTTGAATGGGTCGCCTGGGACATATTCTCTCAACGAATAGAATTCAGAACCTTGTCCGGGAGTCCTCAATGTGGTCGCTCCAGTGTACATCTTTGGGGTTCGTGAACGAAGGAAAGCCTCCTCAACCTCTTTGATTTGAGGGAATATCACGATATCGCTGTGATGGTCAACATACATTTCATCAACTCCCAAATTGAAGGTGTTTCGAGAACGCAGAGACACTGGACCAATCGAGAAGTGACCTCTCAACGGGCAACGCAGAACATAGCGAATCCGAGCACTTTCGCCGGGTTTTAGGTTTAACCTCATTTGGTTGAGTCCACTTCGAAGCTTCATTTCGTGAGGAATGTTATCGTAGACCTCCAACAATTGAGTGTTGCGATTTGAGCGATTTGTTACCAACAACTCGACATAAAGGTCGTCGCCTTTGTAGAGATTGTCAGCGGATAGTGTTCGTTGAACTTCAACATCTCCGTGACCAGATATCCATGAGTTGACGACAATGAATGCAATGAAAGTCAAGCCAAGAATCATCATTTGCAGGTTTGCAATCATCATTCCAATCAAGATGAGAGCAATACCTCCAGTAAAGGTGAATGATGCTTTACGTGTCCACATAGTTTCACCTCAGGTTCTGCCCCATGCCTTGATTCGTTTAACAACCGATACCGTTTGTTCCAAAGAATACTTTCCAGGTTCTATGGCAAACTTTGCCAACACGGGGTCGTTGATGAGCGAAACCAATTCACGAGCAGGCATTGCGTGGAATTCTTCGCGTGTGAGTCCGTTTTGATTTCTTACCTTGGATAAGAAAACCTGCCGGATTTTATCGGTTTTTGAGTAATATGTGTACCGATTAGCATCTCCAAATCCGTAGTAAATGATACTGAAAACGTGCCGCCATGGCTCAGGGTCGCGCTTTTTGATGAGCACAGCCTCGAAGGCAATAAACAGAATGAGGAACAAGAGTAGCATTGCCAAACCTTCCCCTGTAAAGTAGACAAGAAGGAAGTACACGGTGTTGTATGAGTCTGCAAGGAGGGCATTTTGCGGGTGCCTCGATTCGTCAAAAATCACCATTGCAGTTTCAGAAGGCTGTCCTTTTTCTCCGATTTTGCTCGACATCAATGCTTCAGCAATAAAATCGAGCGCCCATTTGCGATTGTCATTTTCTGGAATGCACTTGGTGTTGTTTGTAACGCAGTCGTTTGAACCGTACAGTGGATTGTTAGGGTCGTTGAAACCTTCGTAATCGTAAATGGCGTTGATCAATGCAGAACCGTCCGCCATGAATACGATTCTTCCTCCATCGTTTGGGTCACAGGAATTTTCAGCACATGCTTCGATACTGAGATTGAATTGCCCCCACAAATCTGGTGTTTCCGAATTTTGTTCGTTTCCAACCCAAATCTCTCCATCTCCATTTACATCAACAGTTGCTTCATTGCTGGTAACAGCACGAATGGAGACATCATTGAAAGCCCCGGATACGCCTGGAATCAGTTCAAGTGCAGTGATGTTGTTCAAGAGCAGCTGATATGTTGCGTTGTATTGGATTTCACCGTCTTTCCAGTGTTGAGCACAAAGTCCTGCATCATCCAAATCCATGGTTTGACCATTCAGAAGGCTGCAGGGATGTGCGCCTTCTCCAAGTGAACCACTCCATCGTTCATGAACCGAAATTGTGTCAGGGTCAATGCTGCTTCCGTTCATACCGCACGGAGTCGATTGAATGCACATCCAGACATAATTAAAATCCAGTTCTTCGACATAATTTGTGTCGTAAAGTTGGTATCCAGTGTATCGCACACCGTACGCTTGGGCAATGCTGCCAGCAAAGCCGTAGTCGTCAAGGATCAATGCAGTTCCTCCAGCATCAACAAATTCGACAATTGCATCGATTTCGGATGGAGAATAACCGTCCTCGGAGGCGATGGTAATGAAGCCGTCACTGTCGAACTGAGGTAAGGAGAGTGTATCTCTCTCAACACCAGCAAGAATGTATGTTGTGTTTCGAGGGTCTTCAATGTCTGCTAACAAGAGGGGGCTACTTACCAGCGAGTTGGTTTGAATACCCATATCTTTGATGTCTTGACGGAAGGCAGACATATCGTTCCAATCATCGTCGTAAGCAGAAAGTTGATTGGTGTTTGAAAGGTTCACAAAATTGGCTAAAACACTTAACAAAAGCACAAGCAAAACGGACCAGAATGCGACTTGTAAGCCGATTCGACGGTAGTTGAGATTGATGTTGTCAAGCATGAGGCCACCTTCTAGAGCACTGTTCCGACATATCCACGTGCTCCATTGTGTTTAGAAGGTTGTTATCATGTGGGTAGAAAATGCTCATTGGCATCGACACCCAGATTTTCCTATTTGTCGATGCTAGCGCTTCAAATGGACTTTAGAAGCCACTCGAACCACTTCGTCTACTGGAATGTGCATCAATCCATCTTGAAGTTCCCAAGGAAACGCAGA
>JASLVU010000135.1 GCA_030741225.1 Candidatus Poseidoniaceae archaeon
AACTGCCAATCATACACAACATTTGCAAGAAGGATATTTTGAGTTGGCAATTCGGGAGTGAGAGTAACCTCCGTACTGAAGGAACCGGTCTCATTAAGTTCGAGAATTGACGTTGTTTGACTTACTGCAGTCCTCAAAAGGCCCATTCCAGTAACGTTTAGCGATGAGGCCTGTGTTGGTTGAGTTGTTGTTGAGGTTGGGATTCCAGTATAGGTAACTTCAATCGTAATTTCACCAATAAAGTCCGAAAAAGCTGCAGATAGTTCGGTTAAATCTTCAACTCCTATTGCGTACCATGTTCCGTTTGAATCGGTAGCTCCGTTCACATTGTAATTCAAGTTCTGTCCAACAATCGAGAGAGAGAGGTTCTGAGATGCAAGAGGCGTAGATTCGCTCATCAAAGTAACATTAAGATGAAGTGAATCAAGTGCACTCATCTCAAAAGAAGTGGAATTTGATAACCCTGAGGTTTCGATGGATAGAGATAGAGAAGAATTCCGTACAGTGTTGTTCACAGTGTAGACGGGTCCAAAGGAGGAAAACTGCGCAGATGTATTGCCATACTCATCGTAGGCTACGACAGAAACCCAGTAAGGTGTACCAAGTTGCAGGAATTCACCGTTACCGTCACTTGCAAAATCGGCGGTATAATTGCCTGTAAATGCAGAAACAGTAGCAACTTCTGAAAGATTATCGAAAGAAATGATTTCACTGGATTCGATGAATACTTTGTATTCTTGAGGAGAATCTATCGATGCATTCCAACCTATTGTAAGTGAACTGCCGTCGTCATTGGGCGTATCTGCAACAGTCAATCCTGTAACAGCAGCAGGCGGAGCTGGGTAGGGAATGGTCACGGTCAATCGAGAGGACATGTTACTGGTAACACCAAACAGGTGAATCGAGCGAACGGAGTAATCGTATGTTTTTCCTGATACGACATTCGTATCTTCTAAATCATTAAATGGAATTGTCATCGTAGGGTTGTTGAGATCAAATACGTCTCCTGTATCGACTCTAAAAATTTGGAATTCAAGGAAATCATCACCGAAATCGACGACGTCTTGCCATAGGATGCCGACCTTTTCATGAGTCAGAATGTCCAGACTCAAAACAGGCTCTGGCGGTAAGGCAAGATTTGGGGCGCCTGGCAAATAATCCGCATTGAGGTTTGAAAGTTTCATCGTTCCATTTTGGGTTGATAAAAACGGCAAATCGATGAGGATATTTCCAGTCCCTGCAGTCTGCAATTGATTGAGTACATTCGCTAAATTTCCAGATGCCGACGGATTTGTATCAACCACAAAATCAACATCATAACCTAAATTCAAATCGCTCAGATGAAATGAGCCGTTTCCAGTATTTGTAAAATTAAAATGCATGACATTCATATTTATGCCGTAATCCATAGAAATAAAATTTGTACCAATTGTCAACGGCGAGAGAAGCGATTGGACAAGACCGAGCGAATCCATAAACGTGAGCGGTTCTACTCCATTCTGTCCATCTCCAGCGTAGCCTGCCGCAAACAGATCGAATTGCCCATCAAGGTCAACATCCATTTCGATGCTTGCTTGTGAGCCGATAAACAAACCTACAGAACTGCCCTCTCCTGCTGGTACGATGTGTTCCATTAGGCCATCAGAATCCATGTCAGCAAACAATGAATTCAACGGACAAGTCCAAGGTTCAAATGAGGTTGTGGTCGCGTGAAGAGACGACAATGAAATGTTATACAGCGTTAAGTTCCCGTTCTTCGTTAATGGGTTCCCGTCACAAGATGATATTTCGGGGAGAACGATGGACAGGTTCCCATCGTTATCATGGTCGGCAAGAGTTGCATCCGTAAGAATCAAATTCGAAATCGAGGATACAGTGTTCCATGTTGTCCCGTTGTTTTCTGCAATTGTGTAACCCGTCGCTGTTGGTGAAAAGAAATCAATGTCTCCGTCGTTATCGATATCGCCTTTCAAAACCTTAGAACCCATCCCGTCAAAAGCCAAACCCTCGAGCACAAGAGCTCCATTCTCCCATATCACATGACTGGTATAGCCGAGCGAGTCAACGACAATTACAGAGTAATTTCCAGTTGAACCGTTGAAGTAATCTCCAGCCAAAGCAGAGAATTGTGCAGGTGTTGATGAGCCATTTTCGTTGACTGTTAAAGTAACATTATCAAGGAAGAAATTTGACTTTGAAATGTATTTTCGGTAAGACACAATACCATTTTGATGGATTGAGACTACATCATCCTCACCATCGTTGTCGATGTCGCCAATTACTGCAGAAAGAAGATTGTTGTAAAGTGGAATTGGTGTGGCATTGCCAATTCGACTGGAATTAACATCGTACAAATGAAGGCAAATTCGATTATCGGCAGGGGCCACTGAGATAATATCGGAATAATTGTCGCCATTGAAATCACCAACAGAAATTGAGGTTGCTGTACCGCAAGTGGGGACCCATGAGGAAATATTCAATCCGGATGAAGAATTGTAATCTACGACAGAGACTGCTGATTGGTATCCTGTTGTTGCCTGATCCAGGGAAAAGAGAACGACTTCTTCAAAAGTATCGTTGTCAATGTCCGTTAATTCGAATCCTGTAAGGGTCCCGCTAGGCAGTAAGCCTGCTGGAATTGCGGTGGTAAATGAGGCGTTAATTGATGCACTAACGAGAGTCGAATTGAGAGGCAGATAGAAAGACGAGGATGATGCAATGCCCGTAGAGGGTATGGTTTGATTTGAGTTGTTGTTGGTGAACACTGTTTGAATCCCCATATCTCCAAAACCTTGGCCCTCGAAGGCCCACTCTTTCGTTCCGTCTTGATTGATGTCAAGAGAAACTTGGCCAGGTGAAGTAAATTCTTCTTTAGCCTCCACAACAAATTCTGCGTTTTGAAAGGTGACGTTTCTTGGTACTTCTAGCCCAAAATTGGTATTCATTTGTTGGGCTGTCAGTGATACGGTCGATGAAGCACTTCCGTTTGAAAACAGCGTGACTGTCCCTGGTTGTCCACTAGCACTCGCAGAAAACATGGCACCAGATTGAGCAAATACCAAGAAAAAAAGTACGAGGATAGTTGATGTTCGATTCGTTCTCATAGCGAAGCCCCAATGGAAGGCAATCACGCCCTCTTGATGTCACTAGAATGTGTGGGGTTTTCAAGCCTTTCTTCATTGAGGAAATTACGAGCGAATCGTCGCCAAGGGTTAAATGAGGAAAAGGGATAGAGGAAATACGGAGGAAGAGGAGTGGAAGGTTCTGCTAAAATTTCAGTCACAGCCGGTGACATAGAATTCGAACTTGAAGGTACTCCTACGGAAATCGAAGAGATGCTTACGCATCTTCGTCAAGACGATACATGGGAGATCATGATGACCCGCCTTAATGCCGCCAAAATCGATTCTTCTGATTCGCCAACAAGTGGCTCTGAATCATCGACTGACGCGGACAGAGGAGCGTCGTTTCGGAATTTAATCGAAACTTGCGCCCTCAAAAGAAAGCCAGACCAAGTCCTTGGAGCATTGCATTACCTGCGTGATGTAGAGGGCATAATGGACAGCCCCCCGAGAGTGATTAACCAACTGTTCGACGACGCTGGTATTGAATCGCCGGGCAACCTCTCATTATACCTCAATCGGCTGAGAGAACGTGAATTTCTCATTATTCCAGAAGGAAGCGAAGACAAAAATCGATTTGCAATTCTTAGCACAGAAGGAAAAGCACATATCGAAAAGCGCTCTTCAAGATAGGTGGAAACATGGTGATGTCGGGGGGCGGAGGAGATGACCCTCGGGAATCCGAAAGTGGAACTGCGGTGCCACTTGATTGGTCTTTTCAAAATCATACAAAGGCGATTTTGCGTAAAGGTCGCCATGCTGGTTCGAACTTTCGTAGGGCAATCTTAGACCATGCCGACTTAACTGAAGGGGATTTCAGCAACTCCAATTTTAAACGAGCGTCGATGGTGCAAATCGACTTGATGAAATCGGCATTTGATGGCTCTGATTTTCGGGGAGCTGATTTGAGAAAAGCAAGATTAAATCTCTCCAATTTTCGTAATTGTAAATTTGAAGGAGCCGATTTACGGGGAATTCGCGGAAGATATGCTATTTGGCAAGGCAGCGATTGGTGGAATGCAACCATTGATGATGACTTACGAAAGGTTCTATCAAAAAAGTGGCCAAAGCCCAGTCAGGATTGATTACTCTTGTTCTAAAACAACCCGGTTTTCCGGGTACAGTGCCATCCTTGCCCTTGCATTAATTAACGGCAGAGCAGCCATTCCAGCACACATAATCATACAAACTCCACAAAGATAAGAATACACCTCATATGTGAAAAGTAAAACACCAACAAGGTGAGTATCTGCCGCCCCTTTCACCAGCAAACTTCCAGTTATTCCAGTCACCAAACCGATTACAGCACCTGCTAGAGACAATTTTGCGCCAAGGCCATTCAAGAAAAGAAGCATAATTCCTCCTACGAACAGCAGTAAACTTGCGGCAATCAAACCGAATCCTCGAAGAGCATAACCTCCGGAATCTCTTGCAGCATCATGGAATGTTTGGTATTGTTCTACTGTTAATTCTGTACTGCCATCGCCTTGACTGTTTGGTACTTCAAGAATTAATTCAACTTCTTCGTTGGAAAGGTCCTCGGAAAGGTGTAGACCTACATCGCCATAGGCTTGGAAAAACAAGACGATTGCCCCGAGAATAAGCAATACTCCAATGGATTTTGGGCCTTTCGTATCTGGTCGAATAGCAAACAAATCCACAGGTATTTGCGGTTCAGGCTGA
>JASLVU010000136.1 GCA_030741225.1 Candidatus Poseidoniaceae archaeon
TGCGGAATTGGTTGGCCAAGTACGCCCTGCCCATGAACAATGGATAAACGTCGTTGTCGATGGAAATCATCGTCGTGTTATTCCAGGATGTGTTGAATTTAGTTGGGAATACGAGGTCTATGTTTGTCGCCAAGTTACGACGACTGATTCTGAAGGAAACCAAACCACCCGGGAAGAATGTACTTGGAGAACGGTTCGCTCCGACAGGGGAGGAGTTCCTTTCATGCTTCATGACGGTACAGGTGGAATACGTGTTGAGTCCAATACTTTCAACAAAAAATCCCTCGGTAATTTCGTTAAGCGCTGGACATCAAATCACGCTGATACATTGCGCGACCATTTTCAAACCGAATTTGCAGCCCGCTTATTCCGTGATGGCGATGTGCGCAAACACCGTTGGACAGCTTACGCATTGCGCATAGGTAACCCCGTCTACCTACTTGGAATGGTTAAGCCTCGCTCACAATCAGAGTTAGCTGCAGAAAATATCGATGGCACAATTGGACATACCACTATATCGGTTCATGGTGAAGACAGTCCCGGTATGAAGGCGAACATTCAGCGAGGTACTGAACTTGCAAACTTAGGTCGAATACTTTCTTCTGCCGAACTTCTCATTCTTCCAATTGTGTGTGTGTTGGCAGGTATTCTGTTGTTTGCTGTGCTTTGATTCCAATGAGTTCAAGTGCTGAACGGAAAAGCAGTTGCCATGGATGGCAATCCTCCGGAACTTGATGGCGGCTTCTTCATTGCTTCTTTTCCATTCAAGCCAGAATTTTGGACAGCGTGGATTCTAGGTGCAATGCTTTTCTCAATCGGATTTTTTCTCAATCCAACGTTTGCATTCCTTGGACTCTTTCTTCTGCTCATAACGACGCCTCACCCTTTCAAACAGGAACTTGAGTCAATAAAAAAGGAGAGTCTTGATTCAACTAAACTTGCAAAAATGGCTGAAGAACAAGGCTATTCAAGTGAGAAATATTGGATGCCAGAAAGTTTAGACGGGCTCAAGAATGGAATGGGTGAATGGCATTTCCCTGCTCCGAGTAAACACGTATGGAACTGGAAAAACCCGTATGCTGCTGATGAAAGTGGAACCCTTTTGTTTGAGCATCCGTTTATGGTTGGAGCGCCTCGAGCGGCTCTTTTCACTCTTCGTTCGGTATATTTCTTCCTCGGTCTTGTCACCCTAGTTTATTGGGGCTCAATTGATGTCGTGAAATATCATCTCGAAACAATTTACGTATTGTTTTCTTTTTTGATCGAATTCACAGACAGTGAGGCTCTAGGCTTTCTTTTCGGTCTCGGACTTGTTTTGTTTGTCGTGTATTGGGTTATTCGTTTTGTTCGCCATCTCATCTCAAGTGTATCCAATCTTCAAATGATTGATATGCAGACCTCACTGGTGCGTTCAGTGGCTGTTGGAGAGGCTGAAATGGTTGGACAGGTGCGTCCTGGGCCACATGCAGCACTCAAGTTATTCGTTGACGATGACCCGCGCAAATCTTGTGAAAATATCGTTGTGTACGAATGGGTTCGAGAAGATTTTCCAGAAGACGGTCCTCTTTCAGATTACCACAATGTTATGGTAATGGCAGCAGTTGGAATTTTTCGATTTTTCAAGGGAATCATTTCTGCGTTCAGAAAGGAGTTTCTCACTCACTCGTATGAACCCTCGAGGCAGAGTGGAGGCGTTCCGTTTATGCTTCACGATGGAAGTGGAGGTATTCGAATAGAACCTTCACAATTCAAGCGCATCATCTACCAAGACCCTGTTCAAGTGTGGGATGTCGGATATACACGCTGGACACTCTATGCTCTTCGTTTGGGTGACCCAATCTATGTTCATGCAGAAGTCACCACGCGCGAAGAGGAAGAAACCGAACTTGAGGGGCTTGATGGCACAGTTGGCCATTCAATGTTGAAAGTGGTAGGGCATACTGATACGCCAGGTCAATCACTTGTATTGATGCAAGGTACGGAATACAGTCAACTTGCGTATTCGTATTCAATGATGGAAAATCTGTATTTCCCACTTTTCTGTCTGGTTCTGTTTTTCATACTTTGAGATACATCATATTATCACCCGATGCCTTTTGGTTGTGTTATGGCAGAAGATGTTGTCATTGTTGGCGGAGCAAGAACCCCATTTTGTGAATGGGTCGGAGGTAAGCGAGGCGATGGAAAACAAGGTGGATTACTGAAGACAGTCAGTGCTCAAAACCTCGGTGGACTGGCTATTCAAGGTGCGCTTGAAAAGACCAATACTGATCCCAATTCTGTCGACCATGTGGTTATGGGGTATGCCTTACAGACTTGCTCTCAATCAATCTACGGTGCCCGACATGCAGGTCTTCAAGGTGGAATCCCTCAGGAAGTTCCTATGCTCACGCTTTCCAGAATTTGCGGTTCAGGTGTTCAATCAATTGTGACTGGAGCTCAGATGATTATGCTTGGAGAAGCATCCACTGTTGTGTCAGGGGGAATGGAAAACCTCAGTCAGGCTCCGCATGTAATGCGGGGTGGAAGGGACGGTTGGAAACTTGGACGTTCGCCAATGGTTGAAGATTACATGATGACCAATCTCAAAGACACGACTTGCGGTCTGTTTATGGCCCAAACATCCGATGAAATCTGTAAGCGTAAGGGTGTAACTCGTGAGGAAATTGATGAGTTTGCCGCACTTTCCCATGCTCGAACCACTGCTTCGATAGAAAACGATGTTTTTGAATCCGAAATAATCCCTGTTACAATCAAAAGTCGTCGCGGCGACACGGTAGTGACTCACAAGGATGAAGATCATGTTGTCAAAAATACAACTGCTGAATCACTTTCGAAACTTCCGACTGCCTTCGGACCCGAATCCTTTGTTACTGCAGGTAACGCATCGGGTGTTGTTGACGGTGCAGCAGCCGTAGTCATCAAATCAGCATCGCAAGCTCAGTCGGATGGTGATGAACCTCTTGCGCGCATAGTGTCGTGGGGTATTGTTGGTCTTGAGCCTGCCATTATGGCGTACGGCCCTGTCCCTTCGTCTCGCAAAGCCTTGGAAAAGGCAGGCCTTACCACTGACGATATCGACAGATGGGAAATTAACGAGGCTTTTGCAGGTCAAGCAGTAGCATGTATCAAAGACCTCGGCCTCGATGTTTCTAAGGTCAATGTTAACGGTGGAGCCGTCGGTTTGGGACATCCTCTAGCAGCTACTGGAACTCGCCTAGTCCTTACTCTGGCACATGAACTCAAGCGTAGCGGTGGAAAGTACGGTGTCGCTACTGCATGCATTGGTGGTGGCCAAGGAATAGCAATGGTCATTGAGTCGCTGTAGTCCTGTTTTCACACGATTCACGCTCACTTCAAACACGGATATATAAGCCGAGTTGAAAAGCAGCAATTATGTTCAACCCCTTTTCATGGATGAGCGAATCAAGCGTCCGTTCACCAAAGAAGGCTTTTGCCCTCGTAATGGCCGTAGTTTTCGTTTTTTCTTCAGGAGCGATGCATCTCGAATTTGACAACAGTGAAGATGGTTTCTTTCCGGATGATGAGAATGTCGATTTGTTGAATCAACTGGAATCGGAATACCAGGCTTCGGTTGATTTCATTCGAGTAATCCATGATGTTGAACAAGGAGATTTACTGCTCAATTCCACTTGGAGTGAACTTGCTGAAATAGAAGCCACCATGCTGGAAGACCCCAATTTCTTGCCATTGCATTATCCTCTGTTCGGGACTCAAGCAAACAGTGGAATGGCAGGGCATGCCCTTCAATGGCAATTGCTTCAAGATAGCCAAAATTCAGATTGGATTGATATCGTAAGTCTTGCCTTAACTTCTGTACAAGATGCGAATTCCAGTCAATTGCCAAGTGCTCTTAGCAATCTATCGGTTGCCTCTGCATCGATTCCGATTGTGAGCGAGATTACCCCAGGGCAACTTCGAAACTGGAGTCCTGAAGAACCTTCTGAATGGCTAGAAAGACTGGACTCCGGAGAGAACCTCTCTCAGGAGATTGGTGGATTACTTGGGCAGATGGAGAATCTTCTCATCGGAAAAACACCAGCAGAAATCGGTCAAATTATGGCTGTCACCGGCCCCATGAACGGTCAACTTATTCCTCTTTCAGTACTGCAAGAAATCGACTATAGGGCAGCAATACTCAACTGTATGCCGGTACAAAACCGTGAAGATCCATGGAATATGTCTGGGCCCGTCCTAACCACTCTTGTCGTCAGTACAGAACCGTCTGATTACGGACATGATTTACTTGATGATGTGCAATCAGACATTGGTGAATGGTCCAAAACACTGCTTGCAAATGTCGTTGAATCAACAGGGAACGAAGACTTACGTACATTCTCGTTTGCTCAGTTTGCCTTGGATGCCAATGGAAATTTGGGCAAGGAAATAGGTATGCTTACCAGTGCTGCAATGCTTCTTCTTGCGGGAATACTGTGGCTTAATTTCCGTAGTATTCGAGACACTGCTTACGTGACTTTTCTCACGATTATATCCATTGCAGCCACCTACGGAATAGCCGGATGGTTGCAATTCATGGGAGTCAACATGGTATTCAACGCAGCCATGAATTCAATTCCAGTCTTGCTTCTTGCAATTGGCGTCGATTATGGCCTTCACGTTGTTCTTAGGATACGTGAGGAGATGCAGAATTTCAATATGAGTGATTCTATAGAAAGAAAGACAATGGCAGATTTTTCTTATGAAGCTCGGAAAATTGCGGTTCAGAGAGGTA
>JASLVU010000137.1 GCA_030741225.1 Candidatus Poseidoniaceae archaeon
TCGAGAGTTGAATTGGCTCATCGGTGTGGCTCTAATGGCACTTACCATCGTTTTTGGTTACTCCGGTTACCTCTTGCCTTGGGACTCACTTGCATACGGAGCAGCAGTCATTGGAATTAATTTGGCGAATTCGAGTCCGCTTGTTGGTAAGTACATTGCAACATTGTTGTTCAGTGGTTCATCCCTCACCTCACGAACCGTGACTCGGATGTACTTCATTCACGTGTTTATTCTACCCGTTATTGTCACAACGCTGATTATTATTCACTTGTTTATTGTCTGGGTACAAGGTATCGCAGAACCGCATTGATCAAAAGGAGGGAATAAAATGGGACTAATCGAAAATTTCGGACGTGTTGCTTCATCCTATATGGAAGAGAAAGAGCAATTACAAGAAGTAGCGGGGAAGCGAAAGAGAACCCGTACCGGCCACGGATTCTGGCCGCATGAAGTTCTTCGCGACTCGATTTTGCTCTCATTCATGGCTGCGGTTCTTCTGTTTTATGCATGGCTGATTCCTCCACCATTGCACAGTGCTGCTGACCCCTATGCGCAAGCCGGGTTCGTATTCCCTGACTGGTATGTTCTGTTCTCATACGGATACCTCCGTTGGGGTGAATATCTTCCTCAATTCACAGTCCCAACAGGGTTCATTGGTGAAATCGTCGGCCAACCAGTATTCCCTTGGAATGCTGCATGGTGGGGCGCTGCTCTAACCGGCATCCCTGTCAGCATACTTGCTCTACCGCCTTTCCTTGGAGGACGTGAGAAGCGACCTGTAGAAGACCCTTGGTTTGCTACTGCTGGCGCAGTATACTTGGCCCACATTTGGTTCATTTCTGTATTCTCAATCAACATTTTCTTAGAACTGTACGGGAAGAATCGTTCAGATTACTGTAAACTTGACAGTCACGGCGACTTGTTGTGTGGAGTACGTGAACCTTGGGTGGCTGAAGCATTCAACTCCATACCGTGGGTAATGACAGGCGTTTTGGCATGGATCTGTCTGTATTTCGTTGCCAGAGGCATGATGGCAAAAGCTTGGGGTGCAGGATTCAAACCCAGTCATGCTAAACAAATTCTCATTGGCACACTGCTGATTTCAACTGCCGGTACAGTGGCAACATGGGATACATATGACAATGGATTTTGGGACCAAGGTGGTCTTCTTACAATCAAAGGCCTCACCCATGACTATTACCCCGAGTTAGAGGCTATGCGAACGCAGCCGACCGATGTCCATGTGCATGCGACCAATGAATTCACGGACGAAAGAGGGTGGAGCGAAACTGAAATTGTCCCGACCACAGCATGGCTCGATTGGATGATATACCAACCTGCTAGATACATAATTATCGATTTTAATGATGTAAATGGCCATCAAGATGCTGAGAATGGTATCAACGCAGCAGCGGGCTCTACCACCTTTGCTGGTGGCGAGGGCTGGTCTGATTCTGGATCGTTTACGATTACAGAAGATACTGCCCTTTTCCCAGACGGGCACCATGAATCGATTGAAACCCTCACAACCGACCTTGCTTGTGAGTACCGTTCATCAGAACGTAAAATCAACGATGTCAACACAGCAACTATGATTTCCACAACACTTACCGTTACCGACAGCAACGGAAAAATCATCGAATCTTTTGAAGACTGTGCTGGCTCAACTGTGGAACTCGCTGTTGGCACATACTCCTACGAGTATACCGTTACCGTTAGTGGTGCTCTTGCCCTCAACAACAGCATACAGACCGAAACTGCATTCAGTATTGCATCTTACCAACCACTTCTGGTTTGGGGAGAAAATGCACCAGCGGCTCTCGCAGGTACCAGTGTAAATCTGTCCAGTTCTGCTGACATGGCAGCTGGTGGTTCGAATTTTGCATCAATTGAAAATCCAACCTACCATACAAATCCAAAATCACTCGATGCTAAACTCACATATGCCATGTTCATTCCTTGTTTGACCTTTGGAGCAATGGTCTTTGTCTTGCTACGTTACATGGGACGAGGATACGAATTTGAAATGAACAAGTGCTACGGTTGCGATCTGTGCGACGATGCTTGTCCAGTTCGATTGTTCAATGGTGGAGACAAGCTCAACATCATTTACAATTCTTGGAACAATGAAGATGACGGAGTTCCGTTGTATTCGTGTTTGACGTGTACTGCATGTACCAATGCTTGCCCACAATTGGTCGATTACGATTCATATGTCGATATTCGACGCTCTCTGATCGTAGGAGGACCGCAAGCAGAAATTGCCCACACCGTACTTCAAGCAGTTCTTGCTGCAGAAGCCGAAGAGGATGCCGACGAGGACTTCATCACCGTTGAAGATTACCCACTTACCTCAAACATTGGATACTATCCTGGATGTGTCGATTACCTTGACCAAGAGATGGTCTTTTCTCATGTCAATGAAGGAGATATGAATCTTGGAGATGCGACTACCTCTGCGTTTACGCTCTTTGACGAAATGGAAATGGATGTTTCCTATCTCGGCAGAGACTTCCTCAAATGCTGTGGCCACGATCAAAAGTGGCAAGGATTGGATGAAGTGTTTGAAAAACTCAAGGCTTACAACCAAAAGAAGATTGAACAATCTGGTATTGACACTCTTGTTTCATCGTGTGCAGAATGTTTCAGAACCTTTGCACGCGACTATGAATTGGATGGAGTGAAGGTGATGCATACGACCGAATTCCTCATTGAGAATGGATTTGATATGAATCTCAAGGCCGAAGATGAAACGACGGTTACATTCCACGACCCTTGTCGACTCGGAAGGCAGATGGGCATCTATGAAGAACCTCGTGAGTTAATCGCAGGTGTTGAAGGCGTTGAACTCGTTGAGATGGAACACCACGGTGAAGATGCAATGTGCTGTGGAGTTTCTAGCATGATGTCTTGCAACGAAAACGCTCGCTCTCTACGAGTAACTCGAATGGAAGAAATTCGAGCTACAGGTGCAGACACCATGCTTACATCGTGTCCGAAATGTGTTTCACACTTTGAGTGTTTGAAGTTTGAAGGTGATGAGCGATACGAAGATATCGAAATTCTCGATGTTGTTTCTTTCCTTGCTCGTCAAGTTGAATCGAAGAAAGCAAAGGTCGCCTCCGAATCTGTTTCAAGAACAGAAGTAGAAGCATAAGGCCCTAAACCGGAATAACTTATATCAACGCTTAAGCCCACAGAGTCTTATGGACTACAACAGCATGACGGTCTTGGAACTGAAGACACTCTGTAGGGAAAGAGGCCTAAGAGTATCTGGAAACAAGAACGAAGTGATTATTCGACTGATGGAGCATGAAGAACAATCAATGCCTCAAACATCCTACCCCGTGCCGCAAGCATCAATGCCGCAAGCATCCTACCCCGTGCCGAAAGTCGCTCAAATACCTCAACCTGTGCAAGGCGGTTATGTGCAACCGCAGTATGTTCTTCCTGTGAAAAATTCCGATAGCATGGCCTCTACAATCGGAACTTTCGTGATTCTGTATGCATTTTTTAGGTTGTTTTGGGCAGCGATTTTCTCTCTTGGAATCGGAGGTAACACATCTTGGCTTCTATCACCTGTTGCCTTTCTTATAGGGATTGGATTCATTGTTGGAGGAGGAATTCTCTATGCAGGATATCGAAATGGAGCATACATTACACTCGGTATTCTGGCGATCTCTGGGCTACTCAGTGTAATTTTCCATGGTGATGAACCAAACCCTGTTTCGGTTGCTTGGGGCGACCAGATGATTATGACATCACTCATGTGCTCTGTGACCTGTATGATTCTTGTCGCACTTCCATTGTTCCTCTCTCAATTGAAAGAAGGATGGCCTGAGCAAATCGAGAAGTTGCTTGAAAATAAATCCGGGAACTCGACAAACGACTCAAAAGTCAAAATTCAGTGCACCAGCTGTAAAAAAACACTTAAAATTCCAAAAGGATATTCTGGAAAAATTCAATGCCCTTCATGCAATGCTGAAATGCAAATTTGATTATTCGGTTTGCGGAGGAGATTGGCCATCATCCATTCCCACAATCTCGTAGTTTGATGGGAATAAGGCAATGACGACGCCGAGTATAAGCGAAGTCAATCCCCATCCAAACATTTGGCGAACAAACAGCATTTCTAGGGCAATGACCACCAAGAGCATGCCGCCTATGTTCGAGGTCCAGACCAATGTCTTGAACGTCGAGAGAGAGACTCCGGGGGTGCCTTCTTTTCTGTAGGGGCCAAATTCTCCGCCAAATCTTTGTGCAGTATCTTGTTTATCTTTTTTCGACATAATCTTCACCTCAGCGGTCAATCATTGATATCGCATCTGTTGGACATGCAAGGACACAGAGTCTGCACCCTGTGCAATCATCTCGAAGGATTTTCGCTTTTTGATTCGATTCAACTTGAATAAGTGGGCTTGCCATAGGAACCTTGTACATTTCAATAGCATCGTCATCACAAACAATGGTGCATTGGTCACAACCGATGCACAATCTCTCTTGAACGTAGGCAATCGCAGTCTCTCCTCCTTTGAGCGAAGCACGTTGCTCCCCACGAAGTCGATTTAGAGATGTGCGAATACGCACAGCTTCTTTCTGTCGACGCTTTCGCAACTCATCCGAAGAGGTCATGCATGAACCTCCAAACTGTCTTTCCCTTCAAACTTGACGACTGCCAGATTCACCAAAAGGTCACCTAAACAG
>JASLVU010000138.1 GCA_030741225.1 Candidatus Poseidoniaceae archaeon
AGAAGGTGATGCCTTGGCGATATCACGAGCTTGTTTGATGGCATACTCTGCTGACGATAGGTCGACGAGGTATGCATAACCGAAACGACCACCTTCCACAACTCGTACACCGTATCCCCCTTCACCACCACCCGCTGCAAGGGAAATTTTTCCAGCTTCAATGTCGATACTGTGGCCGTAAGACTGTGTTGCAACTACTTCCCACTGTTCAATTCCTTGAGAGGTGCACATTGCACCAATTGTTCGGCAACCTTCTGCGATTCGATCTACGGCGTCGTCAGGTAGCATGTTCAGCCCACCAACGCTTGAGATATTCTCATAATTGGTCCGCCGTCACCTACTGGAACTGTTTGACCTTTACCGCAAAAACCTGGGGCTGCAAGTCGAGAATCTCGTGTGAGTCCATCAACATCTTTGAGAATTTGAAGCGTTAAACCGCTCACACTCACATCCTTGAGCGGTCGAGTTAACTCTCCGTTTTCAATCAACCAAGCCTCTTGAGCAGCAAATTGGAATGAACCACGGCCTGTGTCAACTTGTCCACCTCGAGAACCACAGGCATAGACTCCGTATTGGATGTCCTCCATTAATTCGTCAATATCATTGTGGGTTCCACCTTGGATCAAAGTATTCGACATTCGAACCAGTGGGTGATGCAAACCGTCTTGAGCACGAGCGCCAGCGTTCGGAGTGATTCCAAAATGATGGGCTGACTCTCGATGATTGAGATATTCGGTTAAAACACCGTTCTCAATGAGACGCTTTTCTCTGGTATCGAGACCTTCATCATCTATCGGATGAGCACCGTACCCTCCACGGATTGTCGGGTCATCAACGACGGTTACAATTTCGTTTCCAATCGTGTGCCCCAACTTTCCGTCTAAACAAGAATCTCCTGCTGCAACGAGGTCCGCTTCACATGGATGACCCAGTGCTTCATGAATGTAAACTCCGGTGAGGTCACGGTCAGCAATCAATGGCAGTTTACCAGAAGGGGCTCGCTCTGCTTTCAGTAAGCGCAATGTCGCAATTCGAGCGGTTTCTCCGAGCGTCCCTAAATCACATGATTCGATTACTTCAAGCCCACCTTCGCCTCCGTGACGGGTTCTGTAAGAGACTACTTCGCCACCATCTCGGCCAGTAACACTGGCGTTGATGAGGGAACGCTGATACGACCATGTTCTGTTCATCCCTTCACTGGTCATCAATTCTGTATGAAGATGTTCATCACTCCATCCGCAAGTCACCGAAATAATCCTGTCATCATCTGCAGCGCTGTCATGCAGAACCTTGAGGTGATCCATTTTCGTTTGCAAGTCTGTATTGCGAACATCCTTCTTGGGTTTCCAATGAATTTCGTCTTCAAAGATAGGGACCTCTGCTAATTGGACTGGCCGATCATTGGATGAACGTCGAGCTGCAACAGCCTTGGCAAGACGGACTGTAGATTCAATTTGAGAAGGTAGCGATACGAGATCTGTCGTCGAATGTACCCCCCATGCGCCGTCAGCTAAAACTCGTAAAGTTACACCAACTTCTTGTCCGGGGATTGCTCGTTCAAGTTTGGCATCCCTTAATGCAACACTTGAATCGGTTATCGCCATAAGACGGACTTCTGCATACGATGCACCGAGTTCTTGAGCATGGTCAAGAGCCGCTTGGGTTTTCGATTGATTGAGGTAGCGACCCGTACTTGGTCTATGTTCGTCTGTTGGACTTGCGCTCATCACCATGGACAGACGGAATATGCGAAAGTGTTCGAAGTCTACTCTAATTTGTTTACTCATGAAGTGAACTCTGCTGAGATAATATGTCCAATAAGCGTATCTTCAGTCAAACGTTCTTGGCTGTTTTCAATATTCAAACCCAAGCGTTGAGCACCTTCTTCAGAAAGTGCAAGAGGATTCGAATTCATCTTTAGACCCAGTTCATCAAGCATCGAGAGGGCCTGTTGTTCAATCTGAGATTCATCAAAAAGAACCGGTGAGCAATCCATTTGCAATTCATCGGAAGCAGAGGCACTGGGCAGATAGAGAAGGAATCCTCTGACATCACCGTCTCTTACTCCAGCGCGCTTGAAAGCCTCCGATACATGATGAGTTCCGCAAAGGTACCGGAGAAATTCTGCATCCAAAGAACGGGCTAAGGCTGAAGATCGAACCCAACGCCGAGAGGCGCAATTCCAAGCAGTCCACAATTGGAGATTTGATTGAACACAACCGTCCCCAATCAAAACCCATTGCGAGTCTGGACGTGATTCCAAAAACTTCGACAGGAGGCTTTTGGCTTGAAGAGGAGAATCGCATTGCCATGCAAAACAAGGAAATGATGGCTGTGCCATGGCCATTCCAGAGCGTTTTTATGTTTCAATTATCCGATGAAGACTCATCCGTTAGAGGGATGTCGTCGTCTCGAATCTTTGGGATTCTTTGGTTCGAATGAGATGTAGTTTGTCGATGAAGTACCTTATCCACTTCTGCATGTATCTTATCCAACAGCAGCGGACCCCAGCCTCGTTTTGAAAGCAATGTATTTCGAACTGAGCGATTCATATTAACTACATCTTTTGGAGTACGAATGTTAAGACCAGCAAGTTCACGAGCACGAGCTCGTCCAACATGCTTGATGTTCACAAGTTGAAGCAAATCACTCTTGCATCCGTGACGTACACGTTGCCTTAACATGTCGATTTCTGTTGCAATTTCTCCGATGACCGGAAGATGTTCCTCTGAAAACACATCATCCGTGAGCAAAACTTGTTGCCCCGCTGCCAACAACCATCCCATGAGGTCGACTCTGTGATGAACATCGCCGGGGCTAACATCGAGTTCACTTTCTATAGAACGCAATGTATCTTCTTGAGTCCACATTTCAATCATCCATGCAGATTTCACCTTGCCCAACAACCTCTCTTCCATCGAATCGTCGATTAAAAGTTCATCTTCGACGGTGTTTGTCTTCAACCAAAGAGAAGAATTTCGTTCCAACTCTGAAGTCTTTGCCCAAAGGGGAATGAAATCAGGAGTCGACGAAGCAAGATGCATCATTCCAAAATCGGTTACGTCACCGTTTTTGCGAACCTTTCGACGGACTGCTCGCCGTAATCCTGTACGCAAGATTGATGCTGAAAGGGGGTCTAAATACAGTTGAGTTATTCGTTCGCCCATCAGCGTAGCCTCGTATTCCA
The DNA here is from genome assembly GCA_030741225.1 of Candidatus Poseidoniaceae archaeon. Classification (GTDB taxonomy): domain Archaea; phylum Thermoplasmatota; class Poseidoniia; order Poseidoniales; family Poseidoniaceae; genus MGIIa-L1. Next base: position 3,188 of record JASLVU010000138.1, read on the forward strand.
TAGAATCGTGGTCATTTGAATTTGATGGAGCCCAGCCACCGACATGCGCAAGCTTTGTGGCAGAAGTGAAACCGAGGGATGGCTCGGTAAAAGCAGAGGTGGATTGGTTCCGAGAGTGAGGAAGAGCATTTGACGGCTGAATCTCAACTCCCTCGGTTGATTGAGCAATCGATGCCCAAATTGGCATTTCATCATCCCATTCTTCTTCATCGTCTTTACTCGCCTCAAGATCTGCTCGACGTGAAGCATACGACTCATCAACACCTAAACGCCGAATAAATCGCTCCTCAACCAGCCAATGAAGCATCTCATCAAGCCGCTCATTCAACTGATTTTTCGATAAAGATGCGCCTAGAAATGTGGCCGAAAAGAAGTCGCCTATTTCGCCCCTGTGACGGAAACCCCCCGTTGCAATCGACGCTAGAAGGTGAGTTCGAAGTGCTGGTTCACTCGCTAATTTCGAGGATATGGATTCGACTGGTCCAAAAAAATACCGTTCGCTCACATCATCAGCAATACCCCAACCGTCCGTACCTTTGCAAAGCACCCATGCCTCACCAAAACTGTCGTATTTGGGTCGACCTGCCCTACCAAGCATTTGTCGAACCTCCATGACTGGCAATGGCCGACTCATTCCATCGTCCCATCTTTTGAGGTCACGAACAAGTACTCTTCGAGCTGGAAGATTCACTCCGGCTGCGAGGGTGGGGGTTGCGGTTAATGCAACCAAAAGACCTTCTTTGAACGCCAATTCGATGGCTTTTCTTTGGCCATGAGTCAATCCTGCATGATGGAATGCAACCCCACCTCGAATGGATTCTGAAAGACGTTCTGCCATAGCCGTTTGACTTCGTCCCTCCAAAGAATTGGCTAAATCTTCCAAACGTTTGAGACGGTCCGGATCTTCTTTAGCAAGACGTTTCGCAACCCGCTTGGATAGCTTGCTCGCTTCTGATTGTGCACTTCGCCGAGTTCCAACAAAAATCAACACTTGACCTTCTTGTTCCAATGCATCTCCCACGACAACCCAAGCAGGATGAGACTTCGGTCCTTCAATATCGCGAGGAGGTTGTAAGACGTCGGGTTCAGTAGACATGCCCGAAGATTGCACAAGACGTGGCTCCAGATGTAAATCATGGAAAGTACTGTATTCCAAGGCGACAGGTCTCCAGTTGGACAAAATCAAGTTCGCATCGAGCCATTCTGCCAACTCATCGCAGTTTCCAACTGTTGCGGAAAGGGCGATGATTTGTGCAAGGGGCCGCAGATAGCGCAAGCGTGTGAGATTTATCTCTAAAGTTGGCCCACGAGTTGAGTCGTTCATCAGATGGAATTCATCAGCGATTACAATCGAAACATTCGCCATTAATTCAGACCGATTTCGCATTAAAGAGTCGAGTTTTTCAGATGTACAAACCAGAATATCACACTCGTCAATTTTCTTGGCTTCACCGGATGCATCGCCAATTCCGAGTCCTACCGTCAATCCGACAGAACCTCCGAG
>JASLVU010000139.1 GCA_030741225.1 Candidatus Poseidoniaceae archaeon
TGTCACGACCTTCTTCGGCACTCGAGCCGAGCGATCCCCCAGTTGGGTTGTAGCATCACATGTATGTTATCACACACCATATGAGTAACCCTTCGGTATCTAATTCATGCCAATTCGGCTTCCACAGAAAACCGCCTCCTCAGGGACGATTCTCCTCTGCCCTTCCCCCGGCACATGGCATGCTAGGGTGCTTAAGCATCCCCCCGACTTACCACCCATATATCAACGAATCGGTTTGGGCCTCGGAGAATTGTCGGTTAAATCTGCACTAAAAAAGCATGATTGCTCGACATTTTATTCGGTGTTATTTTGTCAAAAATCTGCAATAAAAAGAACGTCAAAAATTCAAAAAATATGGGGTATATTGTTGGTGAAAACTATCCTTTTTTGGCTTTAAGAATATGATAATTTGGCAATGTTTGCGAGAACCAATTCATCATGTTTAACTGCTTGAAGTACCTTGAGGGCATTACTACTTTCACCCATACTTACAAGCGATGCTGCTTCGAGGTTAGCACTTTCTGAGGTATTTTCGTTGTTCTTTTGATACATGAACAATACTTTGAGTGCCTTTTCTGCGCGACCACTTACCAATAATGCGTGACATAAATTGAGCAGAATTGTACCATCTGTTGGAGAAGATTTCGCTGCCTCTCTCAAAGCCAAAATGGCCGATTCAAATTGGGTAGAAGCCAGTTGCTGAATCTCTAAATCACTGCTTTTAGCCATAACAAGCGCCCGTTGAAGAAGCGCCAATCCGTAGTTGTTGAAAACTGCTGAATCACCAGGCATTTTCGCTGCCATTTTTTGGAACGCTATAGCTGCTTTGGCCCATGATTCCTCACCAATTGCAAAAAATCCTTCTGCCAATGTTTCTTCAAGTTCTGGCAGGCCGCTAAGATTGACTCCCATCGCTTTGGCAGGGTGAAGTTCAAGCGAGATGATGCCGGAATCTGGATGAAGGTCTTCTACATCTGTGGCGTGCATGTAAGTGCTCTCCGAGTCATCCATCGTGTGCACAACTTCAACAATCTGTTCTTCAGTCGAATAGATTTGTTCCATATCGACAGGAGATGCATCGATCCTCCACATTTCTGGAACATCTACAAACGATGATTGTGTATCGGAAGAAATTTCCTGCAATTTCGATGCTGGTTGCGATGCTGAAGTCGAATGAATCGGTGCAACACGAATTGGTGCATTTTCGGTAGGAGCAGGTGGTGGATTTTCTACCGATGGAGGAGGCAAAACAATTGGAAGTGGCTCTAACGGCATAACTTGAGGCAAGATTGGCGTTGATTCAACGACCTTTGAAGCAACCTGTGATGTGGCAGGCGGAACTGGAAGAGGCTCCATTGGCGCCTCAATTACCCTTGGAGGAGATGGCGGAGGCGAGGAAACTGGTTGCGGCGGTAATTGCACAATTGGTGTAGATTTTTGAGTGACAGCAGATGCATCGACTTGAGTTTCACTCACGAGGGGTAAGGCATCTTCTGAATCCTCAAAAGGCATACCGGATGCATAACTTCCGACACCAAAAGGTAGTCTTGAAATGTGTGTGTTTGATTCCCCAGAATATCCGAAAGGCAGATTGCCGTCCGATTGGGTACGGACAGTTTCTCCAGCCTCTACAGGAGGCTCAATTCCCTCCAATTCGTACCATGATGCAACGGCATCGTCCAACCCTGGCACCTCAGTTGGTAGGGGGCTTGAATCACCGTCATCATGGGCCAAATCCACCAACAATTGGCTGCCACATGCTGGACATGCAGTACCTCCAAGGGAAAGTAAGCCGCACACTTTGCACTCAAACACGCAGTTCCCTCAAGTGAACCATAAACCCATGGCACTTCAATTCAACGGAGAAATGGACATTCATTCTTCGCTTTCCGAAAATGAAGGAACCTTCTTGACCACTAAGTCGACGATGTTTTCGACTGCATCCTTGATTTGTTCTGCATCGTTATCAACAAGTGAATCTGCGAAATTCTTACCCTTTGAACGTCCACGTGCGAGTTGCATGATAATTCCAATCAAAGAAATTCCCATAAGAACAATCTTCCAGACAGTTCCACCGTCTTCGCCGCCGACGACATAAACCATGACCATGTAAAGAGATACAATGGCTGTTGTCATAATCATTATCGGGAAACCAGCCTTAAAGAATTCATTGAACGAAATTGGGTAACCTGCCTCTTCTGACATACCAGCAGTAACGACATTTGCAGATGCGCCAATGAGTGTCCCGTTGCCACCCAAGCAGGCGCCGAAAGCTAGAGCCCAAATCATGGGCCCAAGTTCAATATTCAAATCGTCTGCAATCTGAAGAACAACCGGGATCATTGTCGCTGTATACGGTATGTTATCGATAAATGCTGAGGCAACTGCAGATACCCACAGAATAATCAAGACGGCTGCGCCAAGTCTTACAACATCTCCAGGCTCATCGGTACCGAACATAGCAATGCCTTTTGTCACGTAGTCTCCGATGAAGTCTATGACACCGAGATATTGTAAAGAGTGGACCAAAACAAACAGTCCTGCAAAGAACAGCAATGTTGACCATTCGACTTTCTCTAATGGCTCTTCGAGGTCGTGACGGTCTGTCGCCAGAAGCATCAAAACAGCACCAAAAAGGGCAATCCATGAAACTGCAATGTGCGTGATGGGGTGAAGGAAAAAGTTGAGTACAACTAAAACGAGGATTGAACCACTAACTTTCAGCATTGCAACATCTTTAATCCCATATTTTGCTTCAAGTTCAGCAATATCACGAACACGTGTACCAGCAAACTCTTCTGCATACATCCACTTCAAAAACATAAATGCAGGAACTACAGTCATGAAAATACCAGGTGCCATTTCCAAAATGAAATCATTGAATGTGACTCCAGCTCCAGCAAGTTCGGGATATCCTGCATTTTCAATTGCTGAAGGAGAGAGTCCGGAACCGATCATAATGTTTGGGGGGTCACCAATCATTGTTGCTGCCCCACCAATATTGGAAAACAAAACTTCGGAAATCAGTAGCGGAATGGGTTTCAAGTCCAGAACTTTAGCCAGTTGAATTGTAACAGGAGTGAGAAGAAGCATTGTGGTCACGTTATCGAGGAATGCAGACAAAACAGCAGTCACTGAACACAAAATCACAACTAATGTCCATACGGAACCACCGCTTTGTTTGTATGCTTGAACGGCGAACCATTCAAACAGTCCAGTGTGCGACAAAATACCGACCATCACCATCATTCCAAGGAGCAGTCCAATTGTTTCCCAGTCGATAAGCGTCGTAACAGCACCAAGTGAGAGAGTATCCTCGGGAGCGTAGTAATTGAGAGCAATAACTGCTAGCAGACCTCCGATTGCTGCAGCTAAGGTACGATGGACTACTTCGGTAATAATAAGAGCGTAAACGCCCAACAGAATGGCAAGTCCAACCCAGACTGCTTGTGTACTGTCAATGGGTTTGACCAATGAGGAAGAGGACGAACCTCCAGCAGCAAGCGTGTTTGATGCAAAAATCATCGAACCAGCGAACATCAAAAGCCCGAAAGCAATGTATTGTGACGGATGACGTCGACGCCTAAAGAGAGATAACACATCGCTCATACACTGTCCAGCAAAACTCAACTTTTGACTATTTCCTCAAAAATAAATGACTTATCGCCAAAGTACGCCCACATTACCACGCGCTAGCACCAGGATAGAATTGGTCTCTTGGGAGAGATAATCCCACACTCCGGGAATATCCTTTTTCTCAAAAAGGCCCCGATTGAGTTTGATTTTCACAATTCCTTTCGATGTCAATTGAGAGTCTATTTCAGAAACCAGTGTTTCAGTAATGCCAGACTTTCCAACCCGAATTGTCGCTTGAAAATCATGTGAAAGAGCCTCTTTGCGTATTGATTCAGGAACCTTTCTCGACATAATAACCGTAACTCCCAAACATCACTTGTTGATGAAATTGCCTTTCACGACGCTTCACACATTCCGCCTTTTTCGGTGGTGCTTTGGCCCGCCGCCGTATCTACGAGTATGTGAACATGACATACAAGTTACTATCCGCTGACCATGCTTTATGCGAACACGGATATTTTCTCCATATTGGAACGGAGTTAGACATTTGCGGCAAAAATACATTCTTGCTTCTGATGGAACTTGAAGACGGTGCCTACTAGAAACCTTCACGAGATGTCGAACTGTCGAGTCAATCAAAAATCGTCGGTTCGGAGTATCTGACTTGATGATTTCAATCAGCTGTTGCTGAGATTGCCGCGCCCTTTCTTGCCGACTTCTCCGGTCTGTACGACGCTTTCTGTTTCGAGAGCCCAAACCTACACCTCAAGATTTCAAAGTTTGCAAAATATCAACGGTAATCTGGTCGATATCTCGATTCCCGTTTATGGGATAGAACATATTCCTCGAACGATACCAGTCAGCAAGAGGGGATGTTTGTTGATGGTATGTGGCAAGTCGAGAATTTACTGTTTCTTCGTTATCATCAGAGCGACGTTTTTCTTGCCAATTACCACACGGGCAGCCTTCAGGAGGTACTGGATTGAATGTATCGTGAAACACACTCCCGCATCCAGCGCAGGAATAACGTCCACAAATCCGCTCAACTATTTTCTCATCAGGAACCTCGATAGCAATGACAT
>JASLVU010000013.1 GCA_030741225.1 Candidatus Poseidoniaceae archaeon
TATTGAATCCAAAATCCAGGGTGCTTTGGGTACGGGAACGTACGATTGGGTCGATCGACGAGTGTTTGACCAGGTGTTTGACCGAATGACATTGATGTCGTTGTACAAACTCATGAAAGGTGGAACTATCGACACGCTTGATTTTCCAATTGCTCGGGGAAAGGAAGCCCATGTTTTTCATGCTACAGACATTGATGGAAAAGTCGTAGCTGTGAAGATTTTTCATACGTCAAATGCAGTTTTCAAGAATTTGATTCAATATATAGAGGGAGACCGAAGATTTGGAGGCCTTCGCCGTAGACATCGGGACCTTGTTGATATCTGGGTCCGTAAAGAACATCGTAATCTCTCTCGTTTGTGGCGCTGGGGGTTGAACGTTCCTCGACCGCTTGGTATACACAAGAATGTCTTGGTTATGGAATATCTTGGGACCCCTGAATCAGCATCTCCAAAACTTCGTGAAGTTCAAATCGAGAATGCTGAAGAAGTGTACAATGATTTGTTAGAATTCCTAGCCATATGTTGGCAGAAAGCCGAACTTGTTCACGGTGATTTTTCTCCTTACAACATATTGTGGCATGAACAAAAAGCAGTTGTAATCGATGTTGGGCAAGCAGTAATACAAACACACCCCAAAGCACAAGAATTTCTTGTTCGCGATGTTACGAGGCTTGTTGAATGGGGCAACAAAAATGGCATCCAAACCACGTTAGCAGAGGCCATGTATGAGGTATTGAACATGAATCTTGACCACGTTGAGCAAATCCATTCCTTTGAAGAAGAATAATCATTCTTCTTCCCAACTGACTTCTTCATCCTCAGCCAGTTCCATCATTTCCTCAACAGCACCCTCATCTTCTGGGTCGACTTGAGAAGCTCTCATTCGTCGAGAACGTCGTTTTGAAACATCGGATAGCCCTGGAACAAGGCCTTCGAAACTGTCTGCTGGAGATGACGGACGATCATCACGAATTTCGATTGTCTCAAGTTGACGGTTTCCTATTCTTGACCTTCTGCGGTCTCGTTCTAGGAAATTAAGCACAGTACCATGCTCTGCTCCTCCAGCCAACATTTCAATTGCCTGACGAGCCGCAGAAAGCCCTTCTTCCTCACCGACCAAGACAACAGTAGAATTGTAGATTGAAATTTGTGTATCGGTCAATCCTTCGATAAGTTTTCGAATCTTACCTTGGCTTCCAATAATTCGTCCGCGAATTCTTCTTTGTTGGTTCGACCTTTTTCCAACAAATTTTCGAATATCGACCAATTCAAAGAAGTGATCATCTTCAAGAAGTTGTATTGCTGCTTTAGGGGCCATTCCTCTGCCAATTGCCTTGATAACGTTCGGGAATTTCATTGCCTTTACGGGGTCATATGTTCCCGGCTCACCCCAAACCACTTCGACATCACCTGAGTCAGAATCAATAATGAATTCTTTACATCCGGAGGCATTTCGTAATGACTTGGCTGTGGCCCCTTTCGACCCAATGAGGACCGCAATACGGTTCTTCGGAACTCGCGGCAGGGGTTGGCGCATGGTTAATCCTAAAGCCGACCTCTTTTCAATCTCTTGTTCGCCTTTGAAGTGCAGTGATTATGAAGCCAGCTAGCAGGAGCAAAAGAACCGATGGTGCAAATGAGGGGACAAGGCCGGGTGAACCAATGGCTGCCCCAGTGACAACCATGTGATTGTAATTGTTACCTTCATCATACTCATCAATGACATTGACATAATCAATGACAAGTCTCAAGTCGAATTGTCCAGTCTTGGGCACGGTATAGTTCCATATCAGCGATTCTTGACTGTCTGAAAGAGCCCCAGCATCAAGTGTTCTTGATTCCATCACCGTCCAGCTTACCGTTGAACTTCTGTCTGCTGGAGCCGATTCGAGTCGAACATTTACGCTACCACCGTAATTTTGATTGCTTTCAAGCAGACTGGTGATGGTAATATTACCGTCGGTTTCACCTGGTCGAACAATCAAACGGTCGAGGTTTGTTTCTGTTGCATTCCAGTACAAGTCAAGACCGGGTAGAATTTGATACGAACTCGGATTCGAAATATACTCATTGCCTGCATTATCAACCACCAATGCCCGGAACATGAGGTACTGCCTTGACTTTGTAGCCCAACTTGCCAGTCCAATGGTTCCCGTGAGTCCAGGCGTGCTCATTTGTTGCCAATTACCAGAAAGGTCTGGCGTTTGTCCAACTCCATTCGAGTCAAAGCCAAACTGAAGATATGAATTGGAGTTGTCGATTCCTGAGCCTTCATCGATGGCGCTGAATTGGATATTTGCAGGACCGATTCGACTGGTTGTGAGTTCATCGACAGTCCAACCAATCGATTCGGGTAATGTCTCGTCAATTCGGATGTCGAATTGGTTTATTGCTCCAGCATTTCCCACACGGTCAATCGAACGAACATGAAGCGTATGGTTGCCTTCAGAAAGGGTGACCTGCACGGAATCTGTTAATGAAGTGTTCCAGTTTTGCCCGTCAAAAGAGTATTGTGCTGAGGAAACACCACTGCCTTGCCCGTCATCAGCATTATCGATCAAACCACGAATGGTAACATCGGACGTTGTCTGCCAGTTTGAACCATCTCCAATCGTGACAGAGGACAATGTTGGGCCTGTTCGGTCAATTCCGATGAACAGGGTTTGCGTGGCAGATAAACTTGAACTGTCATAAACAGTTAGTCGAGAATTCCATGTTCCTTCTGCCATGGCGCCGCTACTCCAATCCCAACCGTAAGAAATTCCGGAAGGGCCGTCGTTCGCTGGCGCTCCTGGTCCTGGAACATTGGTTATTGTTGCATAACTGAGGTCATCATCACTCGCCCCCCAGCGGTAAGAAATGGTACCGTCGCTTTCGATACCGAACCATGCTCGGTCCGATGCCGATACGCCAGAGCCAGCAGCAGCGTTGAGGGCAGTAAATATGGTGATGACAGGAACTTGATTGACAATGTTAAACGTTCCCGAACTTGCAATCACATTTTCGCTCACATCATCATCCCACGCTGTTGCACGTAGAGTGTACGAGCCGTTGGTGTACGTGGTCGAATCAAAATATGTTAGCCATGGCGTCGAAGTAAGATTCGTAACCGTTGTCCAAGACCCAGACCCGCTTGAGATTTCAAGAAGTATTGAAGAGACATTTGCATCTCCAGATAGAGAAAAAGAGACACTATGTAAGCCTACAATATCTTGATTTGTAGTCGGTCCATTGGCGAAAGTGAGAACCAAATTCGATGTGGAGTGATGAACTTCTTTCTGATCAACAAGCTGGAAATTTTCCATTGGAGTAGTGCTCACCATGAGAAGAGCGACAACGAGAACCGCACTCACCCAACCCCTGCCCATGGTGCTAGACGAGTGCGGTTATCCTTGAATGCTCCCCTTCATCGCCGCTGATTTGAATCAAATCAAATCTCTCCAACAGGTTTTGAAGAGGTTCGTGGCGGAGAACCATAAAAGAACCTTCATACGGGTTTTTGACCGTGGTTGTAGAGATGGGTTCAAGTGCTCCGCAGGATGTCGAATACCTACATGGCGAGCGCGTGGAAGCCAGTTTTGGCGATTCTTCTACTCTGTATAGCATCGGTACCGATGTCAATTTCTGCCGAGCAGAGCGGTTCGATTCAAGCGAGTGAAAGCACAGTCGCTCTTCTTCCACAGAATCCTCAAGCAGGCGATTCAGTGACCATCAATCTTCAAATGTTTAACAGTGGAAATTATGCGACCGATGTTGAATATGCATTTTACAGGGACTTCCGTGGACCGAATCAATTGCTCAAAGAAGCGACAGTCGATATCGACACCAATACCTACGAGGAAGTCTCGGTGGTTTGGCCTGGAGTGTCTGAAGGAGAACATGAGATTCACATCACATTTGAACATCCTCGAGGTTCTGGCGATATCGCTCATTTTTGGGTTGAATTTAATGTGACAGGTTTGCCAAATCTCAAGGTAACTCAAACCGAACTCTCCCCTTCTTCGGGAATACTCTCTGGTGATACAGTCACGTTGTCTTCATTGGTTCGTAATGTTGGAACACAACCTGCAGCATCATCGACTCTTCACATCGATTTACCCGATGGTGTTGATTTGGACTTGACCACTCCACCAATAGCCGCAGGTTCTACACAATGGGTGAACACCACATTTACTGCACCATCCAGTGGTTCGCACACTATTCTGGTGACACCAGATTATGAAAATGCTATTGTTGAATCATCTGAATTTGATAAAATGGTGGAAGTGCCTCTTCAGGTTGATACGAGAATGGATGTTTTCCACATTGGAACTCTAGATATTGCTGTTGATGAGGATGCGCTTGAAGGGCCTTGGGTGGTTTCCGGTAAATTGGGAAGGACCAACGGCAGCGGAATTTCAGAAGTTCCTCTTTGGCTAAAAATTACCAGCGCAACCGGGGAACTGGTAACGACTGCCCCATTTACAGTAAATCTGACAGGAATTGGTTATGCTGAGGTCACTTGGACACGTTCAATCACCGGCTCTGAACTTGGCACTCTTCCGCCGGGGATACACACACTCACTGCGGAAATCGACCCGTTTGGTACTGGGACTTTCACTCAAGAATCAACCGACAACGATGCCATCAGTACGCCAATCTCAAAGTTCGCTGTTCCGGATGTTCTGGTTGATTCGATGGCAAGTAAGTCCTCGCCTTCTGTAAATTCTGGTGAATCAGTCGAATGGGGCGTGAGTATGAAAAATACCGGTGAACTTCGGGTTTCTGGACGATTGCAGTACACGTGGGAGGGAACAAGTGATTTCTCTCAAATCATTTACCTCAATCCTGGCCAAGATTACATGTGGACAGCCGAACTAACGACTGCAATAGGTTCGCACAATGCTACTTTTGAGGCCACATGGGTTCCAACAGCAAACAGTTGGGATTCGAATTCATTGAACAATGTTGCTTCTGGAATGGTCAAAGTGAGTGCTGAGTTAAGACTTAACTGGGCTCTTTCAACGCTAGAAGTCACCGATTCGACGAATTCTCAGTTCAGTTTACCAATGACGGAAGGTGAAAATTATTCTCTGTCAATAGATTTGACCAGTACCGAGACAGGTTCGCTTTCTTACGATTGTAAAGATGGAAACGATAACATTTTGTCGACTCTTGAAGCTGAAGTTTCCAACTTAGGAGACAAGGTAACTCTAGTGTGTGAATTCACTGCCGTAGCGCCTTCGACAGTCGTGAAACTCGACCCTTCTGATGATGATGTATCAACGACATTCACTCGTACCTTTGCAACAGTCATGAGCGATGAAGCAATCGATGAATTGAATTCAAATTCTGAATGGGGGACTTTCACCTTGATTGGATTCGTTGCGCTCATTCTGATTGTCATTCTCGTGTTTGCGATTTACTTGACACGTGAAACTGAGGAAGAGGTTGAACGAGATATTTTCGAATACTGTCCTGCATGTGATGGTGAACTTGAAGGTGATGAAGACCGATGCCCACATTGCTCTTTCAATCTCAAAAAGGCAAGGAAACAATTCCACGATTGCCACGAGTGTGGCGAATCGATACCGGACCTCTTGGAGAATTGTGTCTATTGTGGTGCAGAACAGGATGTTTCGTCCTTCTTTGAGCGACGCGAGCGTAAAGAACGCGCGGTGAAAGAAACTGTTGCTTTGCCAGAAGAAGTTGACGATGATGAAATCGTTACAGGCACTGAGAACTTTGCTCAAGCGGTTAAAGAATTCGGATACGATGAAGAGCAACTCGAAGAAGAGTGGGACGAGAACATTGTGACTGCTGAAGCAGAAGTTGAAGCTGCTTATGACAGAAGGAATGCTGAAGAATTGCTGCAAGAAGACATGACTGAAGAAGAACTTGAAGCCTATCAAAACACCGTAACAACTACACTCAAGAGTATGAAAGAACTTGAAGAACAAGGCAATGATATCGATTCAATATTGGCATCGAAGGGAGAAATTATCGCTCACAAAGATGATGGCAAAGAACTCTCAGCGAGCGATGCAGATATTCGGGGAAGATTGTATGAAATCACTGGTGAAGAAGGTATCATGCCGGGTGACAAGGTCAATGTCGGAATGCAACTTACCGATTCGGCTTTTGCCGGCAATGAGGTAACAGAGACCACTTCAGATTTCACCGTTATCGATGATGAACCGGTGTCCAAAATAGATGAATTGTCTCCTAAAGCAGCGAAACCAAATCGCCGTCGAGGAGCGCGCCGTAAATCTGCTGAGAAGAAAGAAGAATCGAAGATGGCAGAATGCGGCGCATGTGGTGCTGACATACCCGTTGACGCTACCGAATGCGGCACCTGCGGTGCGAAGTTTGAGTGATGTCCGTCGGCTTTCATAGGGCTCGTCATAGCAGCAGCTCGGCAACCACAAGCGTCATTCGGACATTTTGCGCTAAACCCCAGAGGCTTCAAACCCTCGCATCAAATTTCCATTGAATTGATATGTGGGCGGACTTTAGGTGTGTCGATGAAGGCGAAGTGGGTGATGCCAGTACTGCTGGTGCTAACTTTCCTGTTGAGTACTTCATCTGGATGTCTGGGCCTGCTTCAAGCAAGAGAGGTCGTTGAAAACATTCGTGAGGCACCAGAATTGGACACGGATTCTCGTACTTACAGGGACATCAAAGTGTTCACGAATTTCTTTGAATGGGAGTCATACAACAACTCGATTGAAATCCCTGTAGATTCTTCGGTCACAGATATATCAATCTACAGAAGTGTTCAAATTACGAATTTTAATACCGATATCGGCTGCTTGGAAAATGTGACTCGGTATGTTCGTGCAGAATTTTATACCCCTTCGGGAGAAATTGCTTGGAAAATAGATGTGTGTGAGGATCTCGAAGCGAATGCTGACAAAATTCCTTTGGAATTTGGCTCTACAAGCTATGAGGAGGGCAATTGGAGGTTGGACATAGAAGCGCGCGGCATAGGCCTTCCTGAAACTCCTATTCAAGATAACTTCCAAATCGATGTTACGATTAAGCGTACTTGCTTGAAATATCCTTTAGAAGACACATGCGTATGATTACACCAATGATTCGGTACAAGCATATCTTCTCGAACAATTTTGGCACTTCCCCGGACGATTGTGATTCCGAATGGCTCCTCCTTCTACAGTGAGTCGTTGAATCTCTTTAACTGCATCAAACAATTCTTGTTTCGCCGATGTCGTCCATGGGATTTGATGGAGATTCTCCTTGCCGTATCGAAGAACCCCATACGGTGAACTTTTCTTGGTACTTACTTCTACCAGATGAAGGTAAGCAAGCAATTGCATCCGATGTGAGTCATGTGGATTCCTTGGAACTTTTCCAGTTTTTTGCTCAACTGGAATAAATTCCCCATCAACAATAACAATTTGGTCGGGTTTGCCGCGTAAGCCAATTTCATTGTCAACAAGAAGAGTTGAATTTCCATCATCATTATCTAAATATGCAACATCATCTCCATGCTCAAGGTCGATATCCTTCTTCATTGATTCCAGTGCAGCATCAGACAACAACAACCTTTGCAATTGCCATGATGCTGCAAGTGTCCATCCCATCGCGGTCAAGAACAAAATGAATGTAGCTTGTTGTCTGTCATCTGCCGCCGCCAGAGCGATGGCATGTAGCCCTAACACAATAGAACCAAACAATAGGCTTGCTTCAAACCTACCTGCCTCAAACCATCCACCGATGAAACCTTTTGGCTCCCAGTATTGGGGAAAGGAATCGTTTTGAACTAAAAATTTGGTTTTTTGTCGGTTTATTGTTTCATTAAATCCAATCAAAGAACGCCAAGGCACAGAGATTGCAATCAATCCAGCTATGAGAGTTGTTACGCTCCACAAAGCAAGATATCTTGCCATGTAGATTGGGGTAATCACGTCATCGATATAATTGAAGGCAATTGCGTCGATAAATAGTGCGATGATTATAGAAAACCACCATGTCCAAATGGTTACAGAACGGCGCATTTTTTTCGATTCAATTTGAAAATCTTTCATTTGTGAATGAATTTCAGCATGCCGTTTAATTCCGGCAGCGATTGCGTCTCCTTGGCCGGAATTACCCTCTCGCGACAGAGACCATGACAAGGGGCAGTATCTGTGCCTCTCCAGATCGCTTGCGCTAACGGGAAGTGCGACTCCTTCCTTGTCGCGCCAAAACCCGTCTTCGGAACATGAAGCGTTCAGCGCCTCATTTCCTGTCACAACATCACCCACATCCATCCCCCTGCAAGTCAACATACATCTTCTCTATCTTGAGTTCTTCCTAGGTATTCCCATCAATTTCTGCCAACATACGAGTTGAAATTCGTTCCGTACCTCTACGAACCGCTTTAATATGGAGTCCAAGTCGGACGACTGCTGAGGAATGTCAATGTCCGATGAATCGAACTTACTCTTACCCTTCGAATCTTATGAAGAGAATGCAGTCAACATTGGAACTCAACAGAAGAGTGCCGACATGGCTCGCTTCATTGAGCGTGTCCGAGAAGACGGTTTGTACCTGCTCAATGTGAATATGACCGATTCTCGAATCCGCTCTATTGCTCAATTTTTGAACAAGTATGACGCTGGCAGAATCATGGTGGTTTCAGCTCGTCAATACGGTCAACGCCCAGCCCGATTATTTTCAGAAGCAATCGGTGCGAATGCGGCTGTGGGCCGATTTATCCCAGGCTCACTGACGAATCCGGTTCTTCGCTCGTATGTTGAACCCGATGTTCTGTTCGTTACCGATCCAGCTGCAGACCAGCAAGCACTTCGTGAAGCGGTCAATTCTGGATTGCCAATAGTTGGAATTGTTGACGCTAACAATAATCTCCGCAACGTCGATGTTGCTTTGCCAGCGAACAACAAGGGTCGTCGCTCTCTTGCTCTTATCTACTGGCTACTTGCTCGTGAAGTTCTCAAAGTTCGCGGTGAGACAACTGACGAAGATTGGGCCGCATCCCAAGACCTCGAAGACTGGCAATCAACATTTTGAATCGACTTGATTCATTGGTTTTGGTCGACATTTGTTCCTAGATATGTCGATATTGCGTCTGCAAAATCTTCTGGAGTTGGTGCACCATGCATCAAATTACGAATTTTCTTCGCTCCCGGTAGACCCTTCGTAAACGCAACTGCATGCCTCTGCATCCATCGAGGTTGAAGTCCAACGCTTTCGTGAGAGTACTGTATATATTTGTCCCAACACCACTTGCGAGTAGCGAACGCCCTGCCGGTTTCTGAACGTTCATACCACTCATCACCGAGGTCTTGAATCCATGGAAGTTCGCTTTCTTCAATCCATCCTAGACCAACTTTAATCTCTCCAAAAATTGAGGGTCTGCCTATTGCCCCTCGCCCAATCATCAAACCTGCAGCATGAGTCGTTTCGAGGCAAAGTTGAGCGCTTTCAGCGTCAACGACATCACCGTTTGCGATGACAGGGACCTCGACCGAGTCGACAATTCTTTGAATTTCATTCCAATCAGCCTCTCCAGAGTAGCGTTGACGTAGCGTACGTCCATGGACACACAGACGAGAGGTTCCAATATCTTCGAGGCGTTGACAAATCTGTAGAGCATTGTTCGCACCTTGGCCAGTTCCGAGTCGCATTTTTGCAGTAACGGGGATGTCAACCCGTTGAATAATTCCGTCAACCATGGAAACAAGGTTGTCAGGCTCACCCATAAGTGCTGCTCCAGCACAAATTTTGGTCACTTTTGGAGCAGGACATCCAAAATTGAGATCAACAATATCAGCACTGTCCGCAAGCATTTCTGCTGCCGTCGCCATATCTCCTGCGTCTCCTCCAAAAATCTGTGGAATAAACGGAACTTCTTTCTCATGAGACTCCATTTTTCGCCAAGACATCGCAGCCTCGCGTGTCAATGCGGTGCTGTTGGTGAATTCAGTAATGGTCACGTCTGCCCCGCAATCCTTTGCTAAAAGCCTGAATGGAAGGTCGGAAACCCCGGCCATTGGAGCTAGGAAAAGGGGACGAGATTCACCCCTCCATTGTCCCGGCTTTTTGCCGATATGACTGCTCATGTTGTTTGCTCTAGGCCTCAGTTTTTCAAGGATTGTCACGATTAGGCATCGCTGAGTGCTTGTTCGAGCAATTGAGCAACGCGTCTCATTCTACGTAGAATTCGGTCGATTCGTGATGAGACTTCATTGTGAACTTCAGAGGAGGTGAATCCCGACAACTGATGCCCAAGCGGTAAGCGGCCTCCGAGTAAGTTGAGCAATAACATCTGTTCTTCTGACGCAGTCTCTTTCAGCGTTGCTCCCACAGTTTCTACTTTTAACACTCCTTTTTTCAAATCCTTCAAGAGAGTGGATTGCTGCTTTGTAGAAAGAATCCTTTGGAATCCTCCCTTTTTCAATAACCAGTCCTCGCCTCTGCGTTGATATTGGGTTGTAATCGCAGTCCAAAGCGTGACGTTGAGCCGGTCTATCCGAGGAACTCTTTGAACCATTCCAGTGGTTCGAAAGCGCTCTAAAATTCGACCTATTCTCGGTTTTTGTTCATCCAACAGTTCCTCTGCTTCATCCAAAGAGAGTGGATGGTCACGGCTGAGAAGAAGGCGGAACAGTTGCACAGAGATCGAATCCGCACGAGCTTCTTTTCCAGGTCTTTCCCCAAGCAGTCCGAAATCGCCCATCCACTGTGAAAGTTCGCTTTCTATACTTTCTTCGAGTAACGGTCTGTGTTCGACGATACCGATACTCAGTGCTGGAGTATCGGTGGGCGAGATGGACATACTGAGGTCTGGCTTGTTACGATTCCATAAATCATCGATAATTGCCATCCGCTGTTTAACGATTGTTTCACACTGAAAGCTAAAAAATTCTATGGCATTGGTAAGTGAGCCCCCTCTCAAAAAGTACCTCCTCCAACCTTTGCCCTCATTTGAAAATCCAAGAATTCCGGCTTCAACTAGCCGAGTCAAGTGGTGGTTTAGCGATGCAGGGGTGAGAGCGAGCTCGTCAGCAAGCATTTGTGCATCCCAACTGACATTTGGTTGAGAGAGCAAATAATCCCGCAGCAAGCGATGGACTGGTCCTGCTTTACCGAAATCTGCAGTTGCCTCACCTCTTTTTCGAACTAAACTCAAAGTGTCAATGAACCACCCGACTAGATTATCTAAATCTCGCTCACTGGCAGGAAGCGCAACTTCGGACAAACGGACACTAAACATCTTGCTCGTCAATGGTCGGCGTCGAGGGTCTTTGAAGACTCTGTATTATTTGCCTCTCAAGAGGCGAAAAATTTTGAGTTTATCTACGCTCATCGTTCCAATCGTAATCGACACCTTTCGTACCATGCCATTCGATTTCCATGTCGATATGGGGCATCATTTCAATTCGATCTTCACGTAAAATTCCACGCCTGCGCAGTACTTTTACTGCGGAATGCACAGTAGCACGTGAACGCCCAATTCGGCGGGCAAGAGCAGCTTGTGAACGAGGGACTCCTTCTTTTTGGATGTCTTCAATAATGAGTCGTTGAACCAACGACAGCCCAATTGGTAGTGCTGAGGCTGCTTTTTCTTCGCTTACTGCGATACCTCTCAAAATTTCAACTTGACTGGGTGCCCCAGCAAAGTAGCATGTTCGACCATTAACGGGCAGAACAGTAACACTTCGCCGAGTTTGCAAAACATCCAAGTGATGCCTTAGAGTACCGTTGGCGGTGTTCAAAGTTGCTTGCAATTCTCTGTAACACAATCCTGGATGAATTTCAAGCGTGGCAAGAATTCTTTTTCTCAAAGGGTGTTCAAAGGTGCGCGCTTTCGTAGATACACTACCTATGGCAAGTGCTCCTACTGCTGAAGCAGCAGCAGCAACTCCACTTGCAATACCTGCAACACCCCCCGCAGCACCCATGATTCCGGCAGACAACCAAGGTCGCTGACGCATCCACTGTGCAAGAAGAGGCATACGGCGAACTCGATGTTCTCCTTTGTTAATCCATCCTATCATTGCTTCACACGGCGTGCAATCTAATCTTGTGCAATAACGGTACCCAAATGAATTTTCAAATGCGCAACGAGAGGCGATAGAAGGCGACCACATGTTCGACCATGTTCAGTTAAGAGATAGGAGACTCTGATTGGTGGACCTTCGGTGACTTGGCGTTGAACAAGCCCCTCGTCAGCCAGATACCGCAATTTGTCAGACAACGTTCTTGAAGAAATACCTTCCAACAAATTTTTCATTTGATTGAATCTTCGCGGCCCCGAAATGTACAATGCAGAGAGGATTTCTATAGTCCAACGAGATCCAAAGACACTGAGTGCTTCTCCGGCTCTACACACTTCACTGTGAAGGTCGTTCAGAGGATTGAGTTCTTTTTGTGATTCAAGAATTCCTCGAATATCCCCTCCAATAGAGATAGCCGACTCGATTGAATTGCGTACTTCGTTGTAGTCGTTGCGGGTAACTTTGAGTGGCGGGATAGTCAAGAATATCTCCTCGATATGATGCTACCTGTTCCACTACTTAATTCCATTTTAACACTGAACATTAACTAAGAAAGAAGAAAATCTGACAGAAACCATCTCACCTTTGAAGAGGGCGCACCGGTACGCCCGTGTATGCCCAAACAAGTGTTGCTGGTCCGAGGCGGCGCCTTGGGCAGAAACACAGGTATCGGAGGTGCACATCACAATCTTTTATCTTCGTTACAAAATGGAGATGTTCGGGGATGGATGACTCAAGAACCATGTGAATATCCACTGCGAAAAAGAAGAAACCCTCTTTCGCGACTTTACAAGCGATGGTTTTCGCATCCAAAAAGAGTCGAAAAGATACTCAAGAAAGAGCACTCTTTCAGTGTGATTCACATTACTGATCAAGAGCAAGCACACTTGACTCCTCAAGAAACCTCAATTCCAGTGGTGGTCACTGTTCACGATTTGTTTCATTTGTACCCTGAACAGATTCGTCTTGCTGGTGAAACTATTGATGTTGGAGAGCAAAAACCAGGGTGGTTCCGTCGCAAGGACTTAGAAAAATTGAGGCAGGGACTCGCTCGAGCCGACCTCCTTGTTTGTGATTCTCAAGCAACTTTATCTGCTTGCCAAAAGCACTTCCCACAGGTCAAAGCGGTTTGTGTTCCACTTGGCATTGAGTTCAAAAAATTCGTACCGCCTGAGCAAAGTGAGGTTGAACTGATTGGGCCTGCCTCCAAGCTTTCCAAAGGCTGCCATCTTCTCATTGTAGGAAGTCACGCACCACGAAAAAGATTGAATTTCATTTCACGGATCGTTGGAGAACTTGATGAGAACATAAAACAGGAGATACACATTCATCATGTCGGTAACAATTCGTGTCCTTACGGCGGCCAATCTGCATCAAGTTATGCCGAATCTTCAAAAGTCCAAAATTGGGTTTCTCACGGCGGCGATGTTTCAAGTGAGGCTTTGATGCAATTGAGATTTGCTAGCGAAGCACTTTTGTTTCCAAGTGCCAGCGAAGGTTTTGGCTATCCGCCGCTGGAATCAATGGCTTGCGGAACACCGGTCCTGTGCTCAGATTTACCTTCTCACAATGAACTAATGCCCGACCAAACATGCATTCGTGCTGACGATATTGAGGCATGGAAAGAAGCAATTCTTTCCGTTCATTCGAACTGGAAAAGGCGGACTAAAAACGATACCAATCATGTGTGGCCGAATCCTCGTTCGGGTTTGATGGAATTCGCCTCTAGATTCGACCAGAGCCGGTACTGTCAGCGAATGGCAGAAGTCTACGATTCTTTGGAATCCCACTAATCAATACGCTCATATGTGGTAGCATTGCGTCGTCGTTTATGGCCGGCGATGCACCTTTGAAAAGTATGGATGAAATCAGATGGTTTCACTCAATTCCGTTAGGGGATGATGTTGTTACTCCGGGTATCGATGCATCGATGGCCAAATTGGAACAAATTTGTCTCCCGAAAGATTTGTCTGGAAAAACTGTTCTCGACATTGGCGCTTGGGATGGCTTCTTTTCATTCCAAGCAGAGAAGGCAGGTGCTAAGCGTGTATTATCAACCGACCACTTCTGTTGGAGTGGACCGGGATGGGGTACAAAAGATGGGTTTAATTTTGCCCACAATGCACTCAATTCCAAGGTCGAGTCCCTTGACATCGATGCTATGGATCTCACTCCCGAGAACGTTGGTAAATTCGATGTTGTGATGTTTCTCGGAGTTTTGTATCACCTTCAAGACCCGATGGCAGGACTTCGTGTCGCTGCCGCAGTTTGCAATGAACTGCTCATAATCGAGACAGTTGTCGACGATATTCATCGCTGGAAGCCATCAATGGTTTACTATCCTAAAGACTCTTTCAATGCTGATGATACGAACTATTGGGCGCCGAATGTTGCTGCAATGAAAGGTATGCTCAAAGACCTTGGATTCAAAAAAGTGGAAGTTGTCTACCCAAAGAAATCATGGCTTCGATACTCATTCCCCGTCCGTTTGTATTCATCAATTAAGGGAATGATTACCGGTCGAGGGCCATTCCGTCAAACAATCAATCAAGGTCGAATGTCATTCCATGCACATCGATGAGTGAGAATCTCCAATCGGAGTATTCATGGATGGCGTTTTGTTGGCACAGCCATGCAACCTATACAACGTGTAGCGATTGTCGGTGCTGGAAACATGGGTTCCGGTATCGCCCAAAAAACCGCGCAGGAAGAATTTGATGTTCAAATGGTAGACAGAGAACAACAATGGGTCGACCGTGGCAAGGGAATTATCCGGGATTTCCTCTCAGAGGCAGTCGAGCGACGAATCTTCTCTCCCGCTCAAGTTGAGGCCATTCAAGGTCGAATTTCTGGAGTTGTTGGAGTTGAGAATACGGCTTCAAACACTGATTTGGTTATTGAAGCAGTGTTCGAAGATTTTGATATCAAAACCGCAGTATTCAATACACTCGACAAAGCCTGTGGACCTGAAACAATTCTTGCTTCGAACACCTCTTCATTGTCCGTGAATGCTTTAGCAGAAGCGACAGGAAGAGCCGACCGTTTTGTTGGATTGCATTTCTTCTATCATCCTGCAAAGAACCGATTGGTGGAGGTCATTCCTGCTCAAGCATCAAGTGCAGAAACCGTTGAAAAGGTCGTTCAGTATTGTAAGATGCTCGGTAAGGTTGTCATTGTATGCGGCGACAGACCTGGTTTTGTCGTCAACCGATTCTTTGTACCTTGGCTTAACGAAGCGTGTTTATTGATGGAGGAAGGTGTTGCCACCGCTGCCCAAATAGATGCAATTGCATGCAAAGCATTCAGAATAGGACTTGGTCCGTTTGGTCTCATGAATCTCACTGGACCCCCAATCGCTCTTCACTCAACCGATTACCTTGCAGAACAACTTCGAACTCCTCGCTACACCGGTGCTCAAAACCTTCGCAATTTGATTGAAGCGAACGAGCATTGGGATGTTTCTGGCGATCAGTCTTACACTCCCGAACAATATACAGTAATTGCTGAGCGACTCTATGGTGTCGTTTTCGGCGTTGCTGCACAGATAGTAGAAGAAGGCGTCTGTTCGATGGAAGATGTCGACAGAGGCGCGAAAGTTGGGTTGCGTTGGGCCCGCGGACCTTTCGAGATGATGAACAGAGTTGGTATACAAGAGGCACACAGAATGGCACAGGATTACGCCAATTTATGTTCAAAAAGTGATGAGCATCAAGCATGGAAAGTACCTGAATTTTTCACGCAGCAATCCGATTCGAATGAAGTATGGAATTTCTCATACATTGATGTCTCAAAAGAATCTGGGGTTGCCACCTTGACAATCAATCGGCCTGAGGCGATGAATGCATTGAACGAAACTGTGGTCGGCCAACTGAATGACGCTCTTGATGAATTGAATGCGGATGAGTCAGTGCATACTGTAGTCCTTGATGG
Organism: Candidatus Poseidoniaceae archaeon; assembly: GCA_030741225.1. Lineage (GTDB taxonomy): Archaea > Thermoplasmatota > Poseidoniia > Poseidoniales > Poseidoniaceae > MGIIa-L1. The sequence continues at coordinate 15,933 of JASLVU010000013.1, forward strand.
TGCTGGAAAGGCCTTTGTTGCTGGAGCTGATGTCAAATTCTTTGTTGATAAAATTCGGGCTGATGCCATTCCAGACATCGTCACTTTCACCGCTGATGGTCATACCATGCTCAACAAGTTGGAAAATTCGAACAAAACCACCATTGCTTTGACAACAGGATTAGCACTTGGCGGCGGATTGGAATTGGCATTGGCTTGCGATTATCGAATCGGAACTCGTCGAACTCAGTTCCGATTCCCAGAAACCTCAATTGGCATTTACCCTGGTTTGGGAGGTACACAAAGGCCTGCTCGAATCTCAGGAATTCCGTCGGCACGCTGGGCGGTACTTGCTGGTAATTTCATGGATGCTCAAACGGCGCATGATCTCGGTCTTCTTACACATCTGGTGAATGTTGCAGGCGTTGACTCCTGTGTTTCAGAACTTGCATCTCTTGGAAAACCTGTGAACAAATATCCAGGCGCTCCAAAGAATCCTGCAAGCCCAGTCGCATCTTTTGCATCATCGTTTTTTAGTGATGAAAACATGTCATCTCTTCTTTCAGGCACATGTCCAGAAGACTTTGATGCTGAAGACAAGATTGTTGCTCGTCAATTGAAATCGCTCTCTCGTACTGCTCCAATTGCACTAAAGATGGCAAGCGATTTAATCGATGCAACATCTCAATCGAGTTTGAAGGATGGTCTCCAAATGGAACTCGACAATTTGACGAACATTTTTACAACCTCAGATTCACTTGAAGGCCTCTCAGCGCTCATTGAAGGAAGAAAACCAACCTATTCAAACTCTTGATCAAGCCCATTTGCATTGCAATTGGGACATTTCGTTGATGAGGGCAACAATGTCCAACGATTCACCTTGCTCACCAGCCAACTCTATTCTGTTCTTGACAGCCTGAATGAATTCTTGGTCTGGAACTTCTCCGAGGATTTGTGCAATAAAATCCTCGATGGGAGTTCCTTTTCCTTGAGCGATGGCTATTCGTGCTCGACGTTTTTCAGCATCATCTTTTGGTTTTCGAACTCCGCTCATACGTCCACCTCCCCATCTCCAATTTCCTTCATGTACCAATCGTCCCATGAGAGCACATCTTCATCAGACCATTGATGCAACGGACCTGAAGGTGAAATTCTGCTGACATCTTTGTCGAGGGGTAAAATAGTTGCATTTCGAGATGTTTTCACTCCGGGCGAACCCAGTACCATCGCTTGTTCAATGATACCAATGCCGAATGACAGACTGCGAGTATCGGTGCCAGACCAATACGCAGAGAATCCAGGGTGTGTATGAACCCATAGCTTGAACGGCGCCTTGCACCCCACTGGAGGAGAAAGTTGGACATGACCTGAGGTTCCCCAATCGATTGAAATGACATCTTCTGCATCGATAAGTACTGAGGTTTCAAGTCCTGCAAGCACCGAGAGTGCGTAGACAACATCCCATCTTCCATTTTTGGCTGCAGTTTGCTGAACCTCGAGTAAGTCATCATCGGACACTTGCCTCTGCTCAGCCATGTAAGCAACTTGACTCCATGTTTCTTCATCAATACCGATTTCATCAAGTGCGGGAATACCAATCATGAAGTCACCTCCACAAGAGTTTCTTTCACTTCTGGAAACTCAAAAGCACCGTATGTCAGGCTTCCAATCGATTCAGTTGGTGCTCGGTTTTGGCGTAACTGTTGTAGAACCCATTGTGCTCCGAAAGTACCCGCAATTGAAAACCCGAATTCAAGGTTTCCTGCATCGAGTGCGCCTTCAATTTGACAACTCATCGGTTCATGGTCTGGAGTCAATTGTCGAACTAAATTTGAATCAGAGTCTGATGAGAGAATCATCCATCCATCTCCTGAACATCGAAGGTCAATCCATGGCACATTAAGAGCGTGAACCAAGCGCCTTGGCTCCGGCCGGTCGACACAAACCACAACCAAGTCGTATCCCTCTAATTGTCCTCCAGTCCTCAGATTTTCGTTTCTTGATACCAGTTCGACAAGGTGATTTTGCTGCCATTTTTGGGCGAGAGCATCGACTTTCTTTTTTCCAATATCAGAGGTGCTGTAGTTTTGATGGCCGAGGTTTGAGGCTTCAACAACATCACCGTCCATTAAGGTGATTTTAGCGCCAAGTTCTATTCGTTCAAGTGCGGGAACAAGTAAGTCAACAACTGTTGTTCCAATGCCTCCAGCACCAACAATCAGCACCGATTTTTGCAGCAATTCTTCATCCATACTTCAACATGGAATCCACTCAATATATACTCTTACGTTCGAAGTATTCGCTCGAGAGCCTCGAGTTCCACATCGGCATGGAAGTATTCTTCGACATATGCCCTTCCCGCCTTGGCCCATGCTTGGCGAAGCACAGGATCTTTTGCGTCAAGGTATGCATTCTTCCATCCTGCATCGTCATTACGAGAAAGTAAACGGCCCGAATCAACCCTTGAGAGTGTACATTTGAATCCACCTTCGTCAACCATCAGCGCAGGTGTTCCGACTGCCATCGCTTCAATCGGTGTAAGCCCAAACGGTTCATGATAGGCGTGACTTACCATGGCTCGTGCACCACGAATTACCCCACATATTGCTGGTTGAGACAAGCGAGGCATGCATATGACGGGCACACCGATTTTTTTTCCTTCTTGAATCAAGTCTTCACGGTCCTCAGCATCGCCTCCACCGATTTGAACCATGGTCAGACCGGTGTTTGTGAGCGAATGCAAAGTTTCCCACGTCCCTTTTACGTGCGATATTCTTCCTACGGTGACAATGTAATCATCTGGAACATGTTTAACGGCGGCGAGTTCCTTCTTTTCTGCAGCATTTGGTGAAGCAGGCCAATGATTGAAGTCGATACTATGCCGAACATGCGTCGCTTCTAACGGCCGGCCTGAAGCATCTCGAATCGGCGGTTCACCGTTTGGTTTGTCTTCATTCATGTTGAGTCCGTACACTTCGTGAATTCTTCTTTGAATCCATATTGAGTTTCCTGAAACAGTGGCCATAGGCCTGTTGATGAGTTTACGAACGAAGGATTTGTCTCTTTTTCTTTGTCGAGTGAAGGTAAGATTGGTAATCCACAACGGTCGCTTAAGCTCTCCGTTGGGTCGTCGATGAAGCACATCCTCATACAACCACCGTGGGGGTTCAAGACAGTGGTAATGCACCGAAATTCGAGCAGGAATGTGCGGCAGAATCTCGAGAGTCCCTCTGCACACAGTAAGGTGCACAGCATCGTAGTTCTCCCACGGAATCTCCAGTTTGCCCCATGCTTTTTCAGCATCTCGACTGGCTCGGGCCGTGAGTTCAGATAAGGCGCCAGTAGCCCATTTATGTGGCGTGTTCGGTTGGTAAATTTGAACAGGTACTCCTTCAAGTAACGCTTCGGCATCAGCCGTGAAATCGAGCGTTGCTAGACCGACTGACCAGCGGTTTGAGGCTGTTCGCATGAGTTGGAGTAGGGCTCGTTCAGCACCTCCTAAGGTGGAAAAAGAAGCGCGTACCATCAACAGGCGAAGCGGCGTCGATTCCACTTCGCCTTTCTTAGCCATGATTTTCTGTACCATCCACACCCTTTCAAATATACCTTCGACTCTGAAGGCATGTTCTGTTTTCGCACTCATTCTCACGCAACGATTGAAAAAGGGAAGACCTAACGGATAAACATGAGCGGCAAGACGGCAA
>JASLVU010000140.1 GCA_030741225.1 Candidatus Poseidoniaceae archaeon
CCCCCTCTTCCAGGATTGCCACCTTTGCCAATGATTGCACCACCTCAACGAGAGGTTACTTGTACAGATTGTAACGCAAAATTCACCGTTAAAGACATGACACTGACTCGAGTACAATGTCCAATTTGCTCGTCGAACGTTCAATTGTGAGGACTCAACATGTGCGGGATTTTCGGTTACCTTGGCCCACGACAGGCAACGAGCATCTTGCTTGATGGGCTGCGAAGACTTGAATATCGCGGCTACGATTCTACGGGTATAGTTATCAAGAACGGTAGTTTTGAAATTCATAAAAAGGTCGGAAAGGTGGGCGAACTTGAGTCTGTTTTACCAAACAGAATTGAAGGGACTGCGGGTATAGCTCATACCCGTTGGGCTACCCACGGTGTTGTTTCCGATGAGAATGCACATCCGCATCCCTCTGCGAAGGGTAAAGTGGTCATTGTTCACAATGGAATTATTGAGAATTCTCGGCAACTCCGAACCTCATTGACTGTACAAGGTGTTGATTTGCAAAGCGATACCGATTCTGAAGCCTTGGCACATATCATTGAACGCGAGCTCTCTGTGGATAACGATCCTGAGCAAGCTGTACGAAGAACGCTACGTCTTGCTCGCGGAACATGGGGCTTGTGTGCTATGTTCTTAGAACATGACGTGATTGTTTGTGCTCGGAATGGCTCTCCGCTGATTATTGGAAAAGGTGAGGGAGAAATGTTTGTTTCAAGCGATCCTCATGCGCTAACACCCTACACTCAACGAGTCGTTTTTCTTGAAGACGGAGAGATTGCTACACTGACCAATGATAAAATGTCACTTTCGACATTGAAAGGCAAAAATTTCAACCCGGACATCACAGTTCTGGAAGAGAACTGGGGTGATTCTGATTTAGGAGAATTCCCTCATTTCATGCTTAAAGAAATATACGAGCAGCCCGATGCTTTACGCCATTGCATCAGTGGCCGTCTCGATCGTGTTCGAGGTAACGGTCGTCTTGGGGGGTTGAAACTTGAACCTCGCGACCTAGCCAAAGTACCGCATGTTCGTTTACTGGGCTGTGGAACCGCTTACAACGCTGCTGAAATTGGTCAGTTGATGATTGAGAAGTTAGCACGGATTCCTGCAGTTGCGCACATATCAAGCGAATTTCGACACAACGACCCCGTGATAAACCCGAATGCTTTGCATTTTGCCGTTACGCAATCTGGAGAAACAGCGGACACTTTATCTGCAGTAAAGGAAATACATCTCAAAGGTGGCAGCGTTTATGGTGTGGTAAACGTTGTAGGCTCGTCTATCGCTCGAGAATGCGGTAAAGGCGTGTACATACATTCAGGACCCGAACAAGCAGTAGCGTCCACCAAGGCTTTCTCCAATATGGTTGCCGCTTTATCCATGTTTGCATTGCAAGTTGGGCGCTCGAGAGCTACCAGTAAAGAACAAGGTCGAGAGATTATCAATGGCCTACAAGAGATTCCACACTTGATTGAAGAATATCTCGAACAACAAGGCCCCATTCATGAAGCTGTTGACATGGTAAAAAATGCCAAGAGTGTACTTTTCTTAGGCCGAGGAATTTCTGCACCAGTTGCCAAAGAAGGCGCCCTCAAATTGATGGAAATTGCCTATATCCCTTGTCTTGCCTACCCTGCTGGAGAGATGAAGCATGGACCTATTGCCTTGTTGGAAGAAGGTAGCCCAGTCATTTTCATTGCCCCGAACGATCACGTCAAAGTCAAGACCATTTCTGCAATGCACGAATGTAAAGCCCGTGGGGCTAAAATTATCCTCATTCACGAAGAAGGTGATGATATTGCCTCGGAAGCCGACATCAGCATCTCAATTCCTCGAGTTCATCCGTTGCTCTCACCGTTGTTGACGGTCATTCCAACGCAACTCATTGCATATCATACTGCATTGGCGCTTGGCTGCGATGTCGACCGACCACGGAATCTTGCGAAGTCGGTCACGGTTGAGTAATCAAAGAATCGTGAATCTTTGCTCTTCTTCTTTCCAGTTGAATGGCTTGTATCCGAGTCTGTGGTTGGTATGTCGCATTTTAACGACACCAAGTTTTCGAGCAACATCATCCCCAGAACGTTCCATGACCAAGTGGATTACGCCATCAGCAAGATAGTCTTCAACACCGTATTCTCCGAATTGCTTATGCTCATCGCCGGTCATTTCACAGATGAAAAAGGAAGTGAGGCCTAATCTTCGAACCGCTTCAAACAAACGGAAGATTTCGTCACGAGGATTTTCCATTTTTGTGAGCGTGAAAAATGCACCGAGTGAGTCGAAAACCAACAATTCAAATCCAATTGCGTCTCGATAAGTGGTCAGTTGCTTGATTAACTGACCCATCCAGTCAACACGATTGCTCATTCCTTGTTCATCAAGTTGAACACGCAGGTCTGATAAATCAATAATTGCGATACGATTACTCACGCGCTTGTCTTCAATGTTCATTCCCATGTTTGACATGTGAGAGCGAAGAGAATCTTTCCCTTGTTCAAGCGTGACATAAATTCCGCTGGTCTCCCCGTACAACACTGCATTGTAAAGCATAGAGAACGTCAAACTTGACTTCATTGCTCCAGAAGCACCAGCAACGATACAAATGTGCCCTTGAGGGATGCCTCCTTGCATGTTCTCATCTAATCCTTCGATGTGTGTTGGTATTCTTGCAAGTTCACTCATGCCGGCACCGGACGTGGGTACACCCTTTGACTCTTCAATCTCACCCTTGGAATTCATGAACTCATGAGAACTTATGCAAAAGACAAACAAACTTGCACGGGTAGGGAACGACGGTGAAACTGTTGAAGGTGTGGCTCGCTTCACAATCCGAACGAAGGGCTTCAATGCTCGAACCCCTATTTTCTGACCTCGAGTGTCGCGGTTTCTCAAACATTGATGAAACACCATCTCCAGGAACAGTTGATGTCAAGGTTCTTTCAATATGCAAAAAGAAGGCAGCTGCAGTACCAAAAACACATCCATTTGACTTGGTAATCGTCAGTGACACCTTGCTTGCAGATCCTGATGATATGGAACAAACACTCGGGAAACCTCATGATTCTGTAGAAGCAGCAATGATGCTTCACCGCTTATCGGGTCGGCGTCATCAAGTTTGGACAGCAACTGGAATTCAATTGCATGGCCAGTGGAGTTACTCTGTTGAATATACCATTGTGGAATTTGAACAATTATCCGATGAAAGATTGGTTGAACTTGTCCTCAACCAGTCGTGGAAGGGAAAAGCTGGTGGTTATGATTTTGCAGGTCCAATGGGTGAGCATGCTAAAATCATCGAAGGAAATGAATCAACGGTTCTTGGCATTGCAGGCTCAGCGATGAATATTCTTGCCTCATTGCAAGACTGAACGATGAGCATCACTCTGAAAGTAAGGATTGCAGTCCAAGTTCATGGCGCCCCACATCAACAACGACATCTTTACCGGGGAGCAGCAGAAGTTTGTCTTCAGCATCCAAAGCAAAAACACCGATTCCGGTATCGTTACCCATTTGTCGAAGTTCTCGTCGGCAGACATTTTGATGCGTATCCATATGCACCATTGGACGTAAATCAACGATTATTGAATCTCCTTGATGGATTCTTTTTGCCATATCTCTTGTTGGAATTCTGTTCATTTCATCAGGTGAAACATATCTCAGGGCTCTTCGTGGAAAGGATGATTTCATTTTTGAGTGAGAACCAAGGTCATGAAACGGTTCATTTTCAGCGGTCAACGGTCCTTTCCACAGTGGTGGAGCAGATTTCATCACACTCTTCGCAAGCAGTCCTGATTGGCTTTGGGATGGCTCCTCATTTGCTGGAGCAAGAGGAGTAGTTTCCTCAATCTCAATTGCTTTAGGGGCCTCTTCTTGGCTCAACGAAGGTTGTTTCTGCATGGATGCTGGGGCTGAATTCGCCTTTTTTCCTTTCTTTTCTACAGATGGATTCTCAGGGTTTGGTAATCCAAAAAATTGCCACAAACTCGCCATTTCTTCACACTCACAAATCCAGATCGTCAAGGAATCCTGACATGTCTGTGCTTGCAGAGGTGCTTGGGGTATTGGTAGTTGTCGGCTGAACTGAAACCTGTTGCCCCATTTGAGCAGCCAAATACTGTTCGCCGTAATGTTGCCATTGCTCCATTGTCCATCCTTGAGGTAATCCAGTTGCGGGCAGTGGTGGTCCAGACTGAACAGTTGGAGTTACGACTGGTTCTACAGGTTGTTGAACCGCGGGCTCAGAAAGAGCAGACAATGTCGCAAGTGCATCGGTTGCTTGAACAGTTGGCTGTGGTTGTGATTGTACCGGTTGTTGGAAAGATTGTGCATACGGGTCAACTGCAGGTTGGCCGTAAATGTCCGTTTGTTGTTGTGCATACATTTGTCCAGGATCTTGGCTTGGTGGTTGACCTGCATACGAGGTTTCACTGGCTTGATATGTCGTCGGCGTTGTGGCAGTGGGTGGGTCCATCGTTGGTATTTCTGTGAAAGCAGAGTATTTCTGGCCTTCATCCTCATCTCTTGAACGAGTGATGAGCAGGAATACTGCTAAAATAACCACAAGAACCAACAAAATACCGATAATGGCTGTAGGAACGGAGCCTATTGTG
>JASLVU010000141.1 GCA_030741225.1 Candidatus Poseidoniaceae archaeon
TAATCCCCGCCCCAAATCACTTGCATCTGTGCTGATGTTTCCATGAACAGCCCATCGCTCTAATTCTTCTAGCGACTTTCGGAAAGACGGGGCATGGTCGACCGATAACCTCCAAAAAAGGAGTAAAGAGGCTGCAGCATCTGCACCAGCAGTATGCGCATTTTCGAGAGAAATACCGTTCCTTGAACACAATGAACCAAGATTGTGAGGACGAGGCAATTTCAGCCTGCGAACGAGTTCGTAAGTGTCCAACACTGCCTTAGGGCGAGGCATTCTTCGTCCTAGACGTAGAAACTCCGCCTCTAACATTTCCAGATCGAACTTTCGAACATTGTGTCCAACGATGACCGAGCCCTCAACCAATTCAGCAACCTCGTCAGCAATAGTAGAAAAATCACCTTTTCCTTTCACATCGTGATCGTAAATTCCGTGAACATTACTTGCCCCGATAGGTATTGGACGCCTTGGATTAACGATGCACTCATAATTGATAGCAACCCCCTCTTCATTCGCTCCAATCAAGGCAATTTGGACAACTCTATCGGCGTTTGTTGAAATCCCTGTCGTTTCCAAATCAAAGGCAAGAACACGCTCACCATCAAGGATGTCGGTTGCCATGATTTGATAACAGAACTGACCCCCTTTGAACATCACCCAAGAATTTGAAGCAACAGCAAACACAATACTTCAATGCTGTTTAGCGACATTATGGGCCTGTTCAATCGCATTCGAAGCATCTTCACCTCAAAGCCAGAGGCTGAAGAAAATGCAGATGAGGAATACATCGATCCATTGCACGAAGAAATGAGCACAGCACACGCTCATCGACAAGAGTCTGTGATTTCGGAGTCTCTCAAAGTTCTTGATGCAGAAGATAACTTTGTTGCTCATGAAGAGAAAGTTGAATCCCCACCTGCAGAATATGATGCAGGCGAAGTTGAGGTCTCAGACCTGCTTTTGGAGGATGATAAAGAGGTTGACCACTCAACACGAAATGTGGTCGAACACGATTCCATCGATGACCTTGGAGGCCACCTTGAACATGCCAGTATTGTTGGTGATTTACCCGAAGAAGTGGCCTTTTGAGGCGCGAGTAGAGAATCAAGAAAAGCCAAAAATCGACCAAAATATCGCCCCAAGCATTAGATAGGGTGGGCGATTGGGAATTTATATGTGGCAGAGATTGGGTGGTCAAAGAATCCATTCCCTGTTGATGGTGGGCCTTCTTGTTTGTTCCTCTTTCGTCGCAGGATGTACCGGTGCACTGGAATTCACCGTCGACCCTCGAGCCAACCTTAACGCATATCCGCTTCAAATCCAGGAAGGCGAGACCGTCACCTTTGATGCCCGTAATTCTGAACCTATTGAAGGTGTCATTACCGAATACCTATGGGACTTTGGCGACGGTCAAACTTCTGAAACAACTACTGGCTTTACATCGCACCGATATTCGACCTTTGGGATGTTTATTGTCGAATTGACCGTTGTCAATGACCAGGGTGGGAAAGACCGAGCTACTGCTACAATCAGTGTGAATGGAGCCCCCCAACTCAATCTTACCTACCCCGAAACAATTCGTTCAGGGGATTCAGTTTTGTTGGATGCAAGCAAGAGTTTTGATCCTGAAGGCGACAATTTACAGTTTGCCTGGGATTTGAATTGGGGTGATGATTCAGACGACGATGGAGATGCTCGAAACGATGTTGATGCTTCTACTCCTACCGTGCTGCTGCCTACAAATCGTTCGGGGACTGCTCAAGGCAGCCTCACCATTACTGATTCTGCTGAATCTTCGGTAACAGAACTCTTCACTCTTGAAATCAGCCCGCGCCGTTTTGAAGTTACTTGGGAAACCAGCCAGTTGGAGTATACTTGGGACGAGTATCTCGATCAAGGTCAGCAATGGGAGGGGAACATTTCTCCGGGTGATACCGGTCGAATTATTGCCTTTGAAGGCGTTCTTGAATTGCAACAGGATATTCTTGCCCCTCAAGATAATTTCACACTTTCCGTATTTATTGTCAATGACAATTATGAAAGAACCACTCAAACAGAGGGTGGCAATTTAACCGCCAATGAATCTGCATCTGCAACTTTACAACTTGACAATATGAACTCCGATGGAGAAAACGGAATTTTTGATGCTGATTCTGAAGAGATACTTCTTGAACAACTGTTGTCCTCAACCAGTGCACGCAAAGGTCAAGGTGCATGGATTTGGTCAGTTACTGCTCAACAGGCAGACCCTGACCCACTGTTTGAAGGAACGCCAGACCCAGACCCAGGTAACGACTGGACTCTAACCGTTCTCATCACTATCATGGTTCCCAAATTGACTGAAATTGCTTATGAGTGACGACTTTGTCACATGGGAAGGTGTATGAAGCGGGAGCGTATCGGAGGTTTGATTGCCATGGTTGGGACAGCTGAAATTACGAAAGTAAACATTCGAGATTTATTGTCTGTCGATGTATCTGTGTGGATGAACCATCCAAACGATATGGATTTTCGACCAGCCCTTTCGGTTTCCGGCTCGATGTTTACAATCAGCAGCCATTCCGATGGTTCAGTGCTTGCATCAGTCGAACTTGATGAGGCTCAAATGGAGGCTGTAGTTCGGGATCAGTCAGCTGAACTTCGCGTAAAATTCCAAGTACGAGGCATGCACGGTAAGTTGAAAGACATTCATCCAATTATTGCAGACGGTAAAGCGAAGAAATTAGCGACTGCAAATTGGAAAACAACTCAATCGGTCACCTTTGAATAATTTTGACTAAAGGGACATCCTCGGTTTCTTTGATATGGGTTAAAGTAAGACTTCAACGCATGTCTCCAAGAAAAACAGGCAAAGGTTCGCAGAAGAAAGCACGATTTGAACGTCTAAAGGAAGAAATACTCAATTTTGTTGGAGCTAATCCCGGTTGTTCTGCCCAATCAATTGTAGCAAATCTCAGCCATGATCGGGCAATGAGAAATCACGGTTTGACACCGAGGAAGGTCGGATTTTTCATTCCCCGTCATCTATCCGAATGTCTTGTCTGGTGGCAGGACCATACTGCGGGTCGTCGTGTGTATGGAGAGCTTGGGTGTGTTGAGGCACCCAAAAAACCGTGAAAAACAAGGATTTTGTAGGCGTTTAACTCATGTATGGTGTCCAATTGAGCAACTCACATGGGAGGAGTAGTTGCAGCGTACTACGACCTTGATGGAACGCTGTTGGACGCATCCAGTGAAAAGGCACTTACTGCCGCTCTTAGTAAAAAGCGTCCATGGCGCATCCCTTATGGTGCTTTAGCGTGGAGTCTAGGCTTTGCTTCGAATGTTTTGCGAGGGCGAGCAGTCTATGATGCGGCCCGAAACCGAGGCCATTTTTCACTTTCATCTTGGAAGGTTTTAGATAAATTAGCGAAGGAAGTTGCTCAAAAGAAACTCGCTCATAGAATTACTCAAGAAGCACGCGATTCAATTCAATGGCACAAAGACCAAGGTCACCGCGTGGTCTTGGTTACTGCTACAATTGCGCCAATGGCAGAAGCAATGGGGGAGATTCTTGGTATGGATGCTGTGTATGGTTGTGGTCCAGAACATCGAAAGGGGATACTGAGCGGCTCTGAGCGAGGATGGTCGGTTCCACGAAGAAAAGGAAAAATTGCAATTGTTGAATCTGATGCTTCAACAAACGGGCATGACCTTGAACAATGCTATGGTTATGGCAACACGATGGCCGACTCATGGTTTATGAGAATCACTGGTCACCCTGTGGCCATTAACTCCAAAGGCTCCTTTCGCGAATTTGCAATGGAAAAAGATTGGAAGATGTACGATTGGAAAATGCAGCATCCAAAGCGGTAGCACTGGTCTTGATTGAAGAGCGGCCCCACCGCGATTCGAACACGGGTTGCTGGCTCCGCAAGCCGGCGTGATATCCAAGCTACACTATAGGGCCTTGTAGTCGGTCCACCAACCGATTGGATATAAGCGCAACGGGTTGCTTTTGGCAGTCGTTGAATACAAGGCTTCATCATGCCGCTTCTTGTGGTAGTTACATGGCGGTTCAACTTGCGCGTCGAGTCGATTTCCCAATGATTGACAGTGCTCAGATTGCTTATTATCCGCGAATTTACGACTTAGCACACCGTTTTTTTGAAGAATGCTGGGAACTCATGTGCGGCATCACCTATCCTGCCTTATTGAACGAACGCAGAATAGGTTTCCCAGTTGTGCACATCGAAACGAAGTTTGTCCACCCACTGCGATACGGTGACACAGTCCATGCCTCTGTAGAATTGAGTAAAATAGGTTCGAAATCATGCACTTGGGAATATATTTTTTCCAACCAAAACAATGAGATTGTATGGCAATCAACTCAGGTGACTGTATGTGTTGATATGGACTCGCTTGAATCACAAACCATTCCATCGGACGTCAAAGAAGGTTTACTTCAACACTTGAGGGGGCCCTCCGTATGAGCGATTCCAAACCTCTTGATTCTTCTATTCGAGATAGCGTCATTATGGGCGATGTTCATCAACATGTGACCGTAGTTGCAGAGGATAAAGCCTCTGAAGTTGACCTTGGTTTTTCAATGCGTATGGATGATAATCAGCCTGAACCGC